>JBLIFI010000050.1:0-17223 GCA_047633715.1 Flammeovirgaceae bacterium | reverse complement strand
TTTTTGCCCAAACCATAAGCTTGTCGAATGGCGAAATGTAAATCTTCCATAGATAAACTTCCATCAATGGCAATTTTTCTCCAAACCGAAGTTTTTCCGTACAAATACACTTTGAAATAGAAAACTCCTTTTTGCTCATTTTGTGCAAATGATCGGACTTTATCGAGTGTGTTTTCGGGCAGTAAACCTTTAAAAGGAAGTAGAAACGGTTCTTTTTCTTTGGAAGTCAACATGCTTTCAAACTCTTCTTTGGAGATTTCAGGCTGTTCGTTCATAAAGAAAAAACTATCTGCGTTTACCCAAAGCAAATATTGTTGAGCAATGAAATAATAGCTATTCCAAAAAACCGGTTTTCTGCTTTCTACAATTGTTGAGATAAGCATTTTGCCTATTTCATTCAATGTAAAGCTCCTTATAAAAGCAAATTTTTCGTCTCTGATAGTATCTCCCCAGCCAAAAAATTCGAAAGATAATGTTACCACATAAGAATGATGATAATATGGATTGCCATCTTCTTCTTTCTTCGCACTTTCTTCAAAATAAGACTGTATATCTTCTGGATTGGGTAATCTGAAAACATCTTCGGTTAGTCGTTCAAAATCAATTTCAGTAATAAAGGTTTGGAATAGAAAGAAGTATTTCTCTGTTGGATTCAGCGATTCATAATAGGAAATAGCTTCTTCGTTTCTCACAATACTTCGCTTACTTTTTACTTGCAAGTATTCTATCAATCCACTTGCTTTTCCCAATTCAAAAAGTAGTAGGAGCAAAGGGTATTTTGTAGGCTTACTCTTTACCTGAACTCCTTTTTCTTGATAAAACATATTAGAATTGAGTTCAAAACAAGCTTTTGAATTGATTTGCTCCGAGGTTTTCGTCAACAAAACTTCCTTTCCATCGAAATAGGCAAGGAAATCATCAAAGTCCTGAATGATTGGTTGTTGTTCAATTTCCTTTAGTAGCTGTTCTTTGTTCATTTGAAGTGTTCTTTTTACTTTCTGGTTCTCTGACAAATTTTGTGGAGGTCAAAAATAGCTCAAATTAGTTACCTAATCTGGAGGCTGTGATTGATGATTATTCCTTATTTCATACTTCATGGAACACATCAATCACAAAAATTGTCAGACAACCTACTTTCTTACATATTTCCAGTCTAAAGTAATTATTTTAATAGTAAACTCATAATCCATCAATATCAAATTTATAGATTTACAAATAAACAGACTTTGCAAAGGAATGATTGACTATTCCTTGTCTTTCTAGTAACTTGTGTGAATATTTAGCCTGTCTGCTTAATTTCAACAGGTAATTCCATAATTTAGGTCAAAAAATATACTTATATTCAAATATGGCACGTAAAACAATCATTATTTCCAACCGATTGCCAGTTACAGTCGATAAATCTGACGAAGGATTGAACTTCACGCCAAGTGCAGGTGGTTTGGCAACTGGTTTGGGCTCGATTTATAAAGAAGGCGAAAATGTTTGGCTCGGCTGGCCTGGCTTTACCGATTTTGAGGAAGGGGAAAAGGACAGTATCATTTCCGAACTCAAAAAGGAAAACATGGCTCCCGTTTTCTTGACCGAAGAAGATGTGGAATTGTATTATGAAGGATTCAGCAACAGAACTATTTGGCCACTTTTCCACTATTTTACTCAATACACAAAATACATTCCCGAACTTTGGGAAGCATATAAAAATGCGAATCGTAAATTTGCCGATGAAGTGTTGAAATACGCTTCAGATGGAGATATTATTTGGGTGCATGATTATCAATTATTGCTATTGCCACAAATGATTCGGGAGAAATTGCCAAATTCAACAATAGGATTTTTCCAACATATTCCATTTCCTTCCTACGAAATTTTCAGGCTTTTACCTTGGCGAGAAGAACTGCTTACAGGAATGTTAGGGGCGGATTTGATTGGTTTCCATACTTATGACGATATGCGTCACTTTTTGAGTTCCGTAAACAGAATTGTGGCTTTAGGAAACTCAGTAGGGAAAATAAAAGTAGGAAATAGGCTTGTAGCAGTCGATTCTTTCCCAATGGGAATTGATTATGAGAAGTTTGAAAATGCCGCTAAATCAGAAGAAACAAAGAAGAAAATTACTCGATACTCTTCTATGATTGATCCTGAAAAAATCATTCTCTCCATAGATAGATTAGATTATTCTAAGGGAATTATGCAACGGCTCAAAGCTTTTGATATCTTCTTAGAGAAATATCCGCAATATGTCGGACAGGTTTCCATGATTCTGATTGTAGTTCCATCTCGAACCAAAGTGGACCAATATCAGCAACTCAAATCTGAATTGGACGAGTGGGTGGGAAGGCTCAACGGGAAATATAGCCGAATGGAATGGACTCCACTCCATTACTTTTATCGTTCTTTTTCTTTCAATGCACTTTCTGCATTATATAGTAAGTCGGAAGTGGCTTTGGTTACGCCTTTGCGAGACGGAATGAACTTGGTTTGTAAGGAATTCATTGCCAGTAAAACTGACAAAAAAGGAGTGCTGATTCTGAGTGAAATGGCAGGAGCAGCAAGAGAACTTTCCGAAGCGATTCTTATCAATCCGAACGATGTGAACCAAATTGTGGAAGCAATGAAAACTGCATTGGAAATGCCTGAAAATGAGCAAATTGCTCGAATTGAGGAAATGCAAGGAAAGCTGAAAAGATACAATATTCACCGTTGGGTAGAAGTGTTTATGGCGCAATTAGATTCCATTAAAATTGAACAAAAAGGCATGAATGCAAAAGTGATAAATGAGGAAATGACCAAGAAGATTGTGTCGCATTACCAATCTGCTGAAAAGCGAGTATTCTTCTTCGATTATGATGGTACACTTCGCTCATTTGTGAAGCGACCAGAAGATGCCAAGCCCGATGAGGAAATGAAATCCTTACTCCTGAAATTGGCAGAAAATAAGCAGAATAAAGTGGTTGTGATTAGCGGACGAGATAGACACACGCTACAAGAATGGCTCGGACATTTGCCCATAGATATGATTGCCGAGCATGGAGTTTGGTCAAAGAAAATCGGGAAAGAATGGAAAAAAGTAGATAACATTGATGCCGACTGGAAAGTCAGAATTCAACCCATGGTAGAGCTTTATGTAGATAGAACACCAGGTTCTTTCATTGAGCAAAAAGATTATTCCCTAGTTTGGCACTACCGAAAAGCCGACCCAGATTTTGGCGCAATGCGTGCCAGAGAGTTGCTCTCCAACATCAATTACCTCATTGCCAACGAAGATTTACAAACCATGGAAGGCGATAAAGTCATTGAAATCAAACACCGAGATGTCAATAAAGGAAAAGCTTCTAAAAAATGGCTCGGCAAAGATAAATACGATTTCATTTTTGCTATTGGCGATGACGTAACTGACGAAGATACCTTCCACGCCATGCCAAAAGATGCCTACACAGTCAAGGTCGGATTAGCTCCTTCCGAAGCGAAATTCAACATGAAATCTACCGATGAAGTGCGGGAAATTATTAAGCGATTTGCAGAAGTGAGTTAAATTAGCCCAAAGCCTTTAGTCCAAAGTTACATGTTCGTAGGTTCTTCTTCCGAGAAGAACTATTGAGTAAAAAAAAGAAGGAGTGCTTTTCACGGAAAAGCACTCCCTCTTTTTTACTTTGGACTTACGACTAAAGACTTTGGACTATTCCCTACTCCACATGTAAAACTAACCCTTTCAAATACTCATTTTCAGGATGGTAAATATTGATTGGATGATCTGCGGGTTGCGTAGTTTGGTGTAGCACTCTGATATTTCGGTGCGCATCTGCAGCTGCACCGAAAACGATTTTCCTAAATAAATCTCTATCGATTTTCTGCGAGCAAGAGAAAGTGAATACAATTCCACCAGGTTTGATATTTCTGAAAGCCTGCAAATTGATTTGCTTATAACCTCTCGAAGCATTTTTAACCGCTTTGGCAGTTTTTGCAAAAGCAGGCGGGTCGAGAATAATGACATCATAATCTACCGTCATTTCCTTGAGGAATTTGAAAACATCATTGGAAAAGCCTTCATGCTTCTCTTTTGGGAACCCATTTAACTCCATATTTTGTTCGCACAAATCAATAGCAAGTTGCGAGGAGTCAACCGAGTGAACTAATTCTGCGCCTTCTTTCAAAGCATACATGCTGAAACCTCCAGAATAACTGAATGTGTTCAATACTTTTTTGCCTTTGCTATATTCCCCCAAAAGCTTTCTAGCATCTCGTTGGTCAATGAAAAAACCTGTTTTCTGTCCCGTTTCAATATTTACTCGGAACTTCACACCATTTTCAATCACATCAATCTCCACACTTCTTTCTTCTTCGGTAAGCCAGCCCTTTGTGTCCTCAACTTCCTCAATGCGTTGGGAAACCTCTTTGCTTTTATCGAAAATATACTTGAAACCCAGTTTTTGGATTCCCTCAATAATTACTTTTTTCAACAACTCCGTTCCTTTCGTAAGGAGTTGAATCACTACGGTATCGTCATAAACATCGGCAATAATTCCCGGGAAGAAATCTCCTTCGGCATGAATCAAGCGATAAGTATTTGTCTGACTATCAGCTACTAAGCCTTTTCTGAGGTCATAAGCTTTCTGGATTTTATTATGCCAATATTCATCCTCTTTTACTTTGAATCGCTCTTGAGAGAATTCAAAAACTCGGCATATAATCTGATTGCCAGGGGAATAGAATCCGTAGCCAAGTGGTTTCCCGTCTTCCATGACAAGCTCTACCATTTCGCCATTCTCAATATTGGGCATTTCCTTCACAGCGCCCGAATAAATCCACGGATGCCTGTTCTGCATAGCTCGCTCTCTGCCTTGTTTGATAATTAACTTAGGTAAATAACTCATATTTTTTGTTGGGTGGATTTCTCTGATTCTAATTCGTTCTGCGAAGATATGCGAATGTGGGCGACTCGCAAATGGTTGCCCTGCAAAAATGTATTTCAAATTGTGATAATTGTAAAGACGCAACACAGATTGTTCGTTCAATATTTTTTTTATTAGAGGATTACAAGTAGATATTATCACGATTGATTTAGTAGTGCGAGTCGGATGGCCGATGCCATTCCATTCTCGCACAGGAGTGGGCGTTTGTGTTATGGTTTATTGTTATTTTTAGCACTACTTATTTCTACCCGACATTTCCCACCCTAATTTTTCAAATCCTGTATTTAATAATAAATTGATTATCAGTTGTTTAAATAGAAAATATGGCTTTTTATAAATTGTATTAAGCTTTTGGAAAATGGAGTTGAAAGAAACAATTAGCATTTTAACATAGAGAGTTTCAGTATTTGTCCACGAAATGAACAAAATTCAGCTTATTTGTCCACAACCAAGATTTTTTGTTACTTTTTCATTCAAGAGAAAAACTAAGACTAACTTATGTTGAGTGTTATGCAAATATCTGAAAATCAATAACTTAAATATTATTTAGGAAAATAAACGATTTGTATTTTAAGGGTGGGAAATGTCGGTTCTACTTTAAGACTCTAGATATAAGATATTCTTAATACTAACATATACATCATTTCCCTCGGAGCCGAGTCGCATCGGATTTGAGAATCCGAGAACTGTCAGAACTGGGGTTCTGACAGGCACAGTTTTACTTTTGTATAGTAGTATTAGACAAAAAGTGTTTTAGGACGTTGCGGCTAGGCGTCCCCGTAAAGACACGCAACGAAGAATAAAACCCTTCTAGGTAAACAAGTAGTATGACTTTTCTTATTAGTGAAAGGAATTAAATAACTTACTCCATTATATTTGTTTCTTTTTGGTCTATTCTTCGTTAAAAATAGTATCCATAGCGATGCTATGCCTACTATTTTTGTCCCAGCGGGGAACCGCTAGACTAGCTAACGTAGCCCGACCTCAAAAACAAACTGCGATAATGGCGCACTTTATTTAATTTCTTTCACTTAGAGGATTATAATTAAACCACAACTAGCCGCCCGCATTCAATTTTGGGGAAACTAAACTGAAATTGAACTTCGGGTTTGATAGGATTGAATTTGGGGCAAAAAGCATTCAAATTGCTAAGCCACTCCCCAAAATTTGCGGAGTGCCGCCCAGCAACAGTTTACTTAACTCCCAGGGTCTTGTGCCGAGTTCTCGAGAATACTGGTTTCTTCTCATCAATGAACAATTCACGAAATCCAACAAAAAAACAGCTTGCAGAGCATTGATTTATAACGATGGTATTAGATAGCATTAACTTTTTTACACAACCCCAATCTTGTACTTAACCCTTCTGAAACATCACTTTTCTAGGAACTTATCGAAAAAATAGCGGTGTGGAACGAAATCCCCATTGAATCTCATAAATTTGTTGTGAAATTTAAACTAATGTGAATCTCATTAGTAATGTAGATTCTCTGAATAAACTAATTACATTTTAAACGAACAAACAAGTATGATGAAAAGGATATTAATGTTCTCTCTCCTTGCGTTTTGTGCTACTTCCCTTTTCGGGCAAGCGAGCAAATTGATTCCCAACGATGCCGTTGCTGTAATGAGTATCCACTCAGAAAGCTTTGAGAAAAAAGTGGATATGGACAAGGTTTGGCAAATGGAAATTTTCAAAGAATTTGACACCAAAGCCAAAACTGAGCTAAAAGAAAACTATGACATAGTTTCGAGAATTTACAAAGAGCCGTCAAAAGCAGGAGTGAATTTGTTTCCAAGGTCTTATGGCTATGTGCAGAAAGCTGATGAAATGGTTTTCATGGCGCAGGTTTTCAATATGGCTAGTAAAGATAAGTTTGAGGATTTCTTGAAAAATGGCTTGATGAAGTCCGGCCCTCAAATGACAATCGAAAAAAGTAGTGGTTTCGAGTACATTTTCATGGATGAAGCGGCACTTGCTTGGAATGATAAGGCAATTATGTTTGCAACAGTTCAAGGAGACCAAAAAGGACTTTATGAAGGCTTGGATTATGACGATGAAGCCTATTATGAGAAGTTGGACGAAAGACGAAAGAAGTTTGCAACAGAAAAGAAAGCAATGCTTGTTAAGAAGTTGAGTGGTGTGATTGCCAAAAACGTAACGGCTATCAGCAATTCCAATTTCATGGAATTCAAGAAAGCAACTCATGATGTGGGCATGTGGTTAAATATGGACTACATCAGCCAATTTATTGCCGAAAGTGCCATGAACGAATCTTCAATGAAAATGGAAGAAGCCAAAATGATGGAATACCTTGCTGGAATTACAGAAGATTCATACTACCATGCGTTGGTAAACTTCAAAGCAGGAGAGGCTGAAATGGATATAAAAACCTATACAAACGAAAAAATGTTCGATTTGTACAAAGGCGTTTACAGCAAAAACATTAACCCAGATTTTTTCAATTACGTAAATGGAGGTCAATTATTGGGTTTTGCTTCTGTGGCAATCGATATTGAGAAAGCGGTTGCAGCTACACTTGAAGTCTATAAGCCTATGATGGCAGAAATTCCACAATATGGTAAAATGAGTGGTTCGGTTTTGGATTTATTGGGAATCGCCATTGATGAAAAAGCATTGGCGGGAGTTCTCAAAGGAGACGTTTTGGTTGCCCTGACAGATGTGGCAGAAAAAGAAGTGAAATATATTGACTACGAGTACGATGAAGATTACAACATGACCAAAGTGGAGAAAACTCGTAAGCAAACCGTTCCTATGTATGTTGCCGAAATGACCATTGGAAACAAAGACGATTTCATGAAAATTTTGGGTGCACTCAAAAGCTTCCAAATAATTTCTGAGAAAGACAATATGTATAGCGTAACTGCTCCAGGAATGGAAATTGAAGTAAACATGATTGTAAAAAACAATCTGTTAGTAATCTCCAACGATATGAATTTGCTCAAGAATGGCGCAAGCAAATCAAACCGCTTGAACACTACTATTCAGGCAGAAGCTCTGAAAAATAATACATTCATGTATATGAATTTCCAAAATCTCTTTTCCAAAATCATGGAAGTTGAGGAGATGAGTGGCTCAGATAAGCTAACTATGCAGTATTTCAAAAGCATGTTCTCTCACGCCAAATTCAAAGGCACGGAAGTAGGCGACAAAATGTTTACCAACAAATTTGTGGTTTCTATGAACGACAAAAAGACGAATTCAGCCATGCAATTATTCCAAATTGCCAACAAAATGTACTTGGATGATAAAGCTAGGCAAGCAGAATACAGAAAAAAGTATGAAGTGAAAGACGCAGTTGAAGAAGCAGAAGACGGAGGGAAAGAATAGACAAATTTTTTTTAGAGAAAAGGGCAATTCAGAAATTCTGAATTGCCCTTTCTGTTTTAATAAAAGCGTAGGTAATGCTAAATCATAGCGCAAGCGTTCGCTGGGCGGCACTCCGCTTGTGCCTTAATATCGAAAAGTAGCGTTTACAATTACCAAATCGTAAATACTTCATTCCATGCAGTATGAAAACTGTTTTTTTGTTGGATTTCGTGAATTGTTCATTGACGAGAAGAAACCTGCCTTTTCGAAACTCGCCAGCAAAGCTTTGGGAGTTAAACAAGCAGGTTGGATGTCGCCAATTTTGGGGAAAGGCTTAGCAATTTGAATGTTTTCTACCTCAAACCCAACCCCATTAAACTCCAAACCCAATTTTACTTCAGTTCCCCAAAATTGAATGCGGACGGCTAGTTGCCATTAAGTTAGTGGCTTTTGCTTAGCACTTACGTACCAAGCTAAGGATATGTCAACTAGGCGTCCCTGCAATGCCGTTAAGTTAAGGAAGTTTACCTTCAGTCAGAGACTGATTTCCATTTTCGGCACAGGTTCAGAGAACCTGCGCCAGCGCTTTACGCTGGTTCGAGCATCCACGCTTGAACCAAATTCACACTAACTTAATGGCATTGGGCGTCCCCGTCCGTTGGGACTTTATTTTGAGTCCCAACGGGACGACATATATTTAGGGTAGGACGTGAGTCCTATCCCAATTTGCTAAACTTAATGGCATTGTGCGAATGGCTATTTGCGGTTTAGCTACAATCCTATAATTATAAATAATCACATGAAAACATATTCATTAAACAATCTGTCAAACCTGCATTCGATTGCGAAAACCAAGATACAATAACCCATATCCAACTCGCAAATTTTCCCTATCTTGAAAACTTATTTAAGACTTTAAAATCGACAAACATAAAATCAAAACATACCTTACCTTATGAATAACTTCTTTAATAAGACAAAAATTATAGCAACAGTTGGGCCCGCTTCCAACACAAAAGAAAAATTGCACGAGCTAATTGTGGCTGGAGTGGATGTGTTCAGGCTGAATTTCTCGCACGGAACGCACGAGCAACATGCCGAAGTCATCAAGCACATAAAGGAACTCAATCAGGCATTCAATTATAATGTCAGCATTCTCCAAGATTTGCAAGGCCCAAAAATCCGTTTGGGAGAAATGGAAAATGGCGGGTTTGATTTGAATGAAGGCGATGAATTGCGAATTACTACGGAGAAAGTATTGGGCAAACCTGGTAAAGTGAGTTGTTCTTATACTGCACTTACCAAAGATGTGAAGGCTGGAGACATGATTATGATGGACGATGGGAAACTCCAAGTACGAGTTTTCAAAGTTGAGCCTCACGAAGTGCATACAGAAGTAATTTATGGTGGATTCATTAAGCCAAGAAAAGGCATGAACTTGCCAGATACAGATATTTCCGAACCTTCGCTGACTAAAAAAGACAAACGAGATTTAGAATTCGGATTGAAATCTGGTGTGGATTGGGTAGCAATTTCCTTTGTCAGAACCCCAGGCGATGTAATTGATTTACGAAATATCATCAACGATCACGGCTACCCAGATGTAAAAATCATCTCTAAAATTGAACGTCCAGAAGCCATCAAAAACATTGATGAAATCATTGAGCAGACAGATGCTATTATGGTTGCCCGTGGCGATTTAGGTGTGGAAATTCTGATGGAAGATGTTCCTGTGGAGCAGAAAAGAATTATCAGGAAATCGAATATTGCAGCAAAGCCAGTCATCGTAGCCACGCAAATGATGGAAAGCATGATTGAAAACCCTCGCCCGACTCGTGCAGAAGCCAATGATGTGGCAAATGCCGTAATGGATGGCGCAGATGCAGTAATGTTGAGTGGAGAAACTGCAGCGGGGAAATATCCTGTGGAAGTGATTCAGGCCATGACCAAAATCATTCGTGCCATTGAGCAGAATGTGAGTTCTATTTACAACAAGTTTTGGGAGCCAGACTCAACAGACCAAGACTTTGGAAGCATCACAATTGTAAATAGTGCCTGCCGAATTGCCAAAGTTTCCAACGCAAAGGCAATTATTGGAATGACTTCTTCAGGATTTACCGCTTTCGGGCTTTCCCGTTGCCGTTCCGAAGCGAATGTTTTCATTTTCACAGCAAACAAGAAATTACTCTCTCAACTCAACTTGGTTTGGGGCGTTCGTGGGTTTTACTACAATAAGTTTGACTCCACCGACAAAACTTTTGCCGACATCGAAGAGATTTTGGTGCGAGAAGGGCATTTGAGAAAAGGAGATGTTTTCATAAACACGGCAAGTATGCCAATTGGTGCCAAAAAACGAACCAATGTAGTGAAATTCAATATTGTAAATTAGAAGCCAGTTATAGGTTATAACAAAAAAGGCAAGCCATAATATGGCTTGCCTTTTTTGTTTACTGTGAATTTGGTTTAGTTTTTACGGCTAATCAATAGATATATTCTCGCCATTTATTTGAGTTAAGCTCGCTTTCGTCTGTATAAATACTGTCAACTGAAATAGTTTTAATTGATGTATCCGTAGAAAGTGATTTAATTTGAAGTTCATTCAGATTCGGGCTTTCACAGCCTACTATTAAAGGTAATCCTAGAAGGAATACTGATATTTTTTTAATGGTTTTCATCATACTACTATACAAAAGAAGAGCTTTTCTATAAAAATGTCTCCTTTTTGCGTGGGACACGCAAAAAGGAGATATTTTCTTTGGTGCGTGTCTCACGCACCATCGCTTAAATCATTGAAATCAGCAGTTTTACTTTTTATAGGAAAGCCCTTTATACAAAAGTAAAATTGTGCCTGTCAGAACCCATTCCATGTCGGCTCAATTCTGACAGTTCTCGGCAGGGGTTGCTCTCAACTTCTCAAATCTGATGCGACCCGTAGCGGGTGCTATCGACTCCGAGGAAAATGAAAAATGTATAGTAGTATCTCATGTTACGCACAATTACTTTTTGGTTCAATTTTCAAGTATTCCTTATCTAAATCCACAAAGATGCAATGCCTGAACGACTCGAAGGCGAGCAAGATACTACGACACTACGTAACATGAGGTAGTATGATTTTAGTTATCGGTTTCAAAGAAGGGCAAGCCAAATTATGGCTTGCCCTTCTTTGGGATATTCGATTTTAGTCGAGCTTTTTAAAGTATAAATTTATCGTTCCTATCGACTTATAAACTTGAAATTGTACTCTTTTACTTTTTAAAAAAAAACATTCTACATTTCCTAAACAATCTTCCATATTATTTTCTTCTTCGGTATCCCAATCCCACTCAATAAGGATACCTCCGCTAACATATCTATAATTTTTATCAGTTTTTGGAATTTCTCTAACTATTCCGAATTCATCATCATAAAAAACAATATTTTCTACTTTGAAATAAGTTTCTGTGGCTTCATTATTTCTCATATCTCCCAACCATCAGGTTCTCTATTCACTTTCCCTGTTCTGTCAAATCTGAATTCCTGTAAAGCGATATAAGCATCTTTTCTCGCTCGGTTTGCACCCCCAATTGGACGGTGTTCTGGCAAACAATGCCAAGGTGTGAAGGCAAGGTTCTGCCCAAAATCTCTTTGCTCTTCGGTATTAAAACTCTGTTTTAGAATTCTGATAGTTGCCAATTTCACGAAAGGCGATTTCCACTTTTTAGTGGGGTCTTCAATGGGCATTTTCTTAGCATCAGTTTGGAACTGCACCATGAAATCGAAAGAGACACTATTTTGAGAAAGGTCTTTTTCCATTCGCTCACGCAAAAAGTCATAGCTTGGGTTTTTCGGCAAACTACTTTTTTTGTTGGATTGGGGAATTACGCTGTACTTTACCGCTTGGCTATCTGAACCGAAACGATAAGGAGTTGTGCTCCAGAATTGAGCTTCCAGTAAGTTTCCAAACTTCTTCAATGATTTTATGGAGAGATAAAGTGTTCTCCAATTCCAAGGATTGAGCGCATAGGGAATCATTTTTAAGATTCCACCAAGCAAAGCAGAAATTCCTTTTTGGAATGACTTTACCGTGTCAGTTTGCAAAATCGGATGAGTGATAAGCAGAAAATCGTGAGTTTTGGCGTTTTTCTCACTCTCCAAAAGCTTTTCGCCTTCTACTTCCATTACCTTAATTGCCATTCCACGCAAATCCTTTTTCTTGTCTTCTTGTGGTTTCCGTTTGGCATTGGAAATCCGAATCCAAGCAGGATAGGTTTTCGGGGTTTCGAACAATCCAACTCGTAAATTTTCTGGTAAATTAGTTTCAATGATAAACTCCGATTTTACCAAACCCACAATTTTTGGGTGGAAAGCCCGCATGGTATCTTTCGGGTTTGCGTAGCTTTTTTCAAGCAATTTTTGCAAATTATCAATAATGATTCCCGTATAAATTGTTTCGTTTTCGGGTATGGACTCTTCGCCAATTGCCAGATTGTGGTTTGCCATGATAGTAGTTGCTTTTGGTTTAACTAACTCAAAAGCATATTACAAAAATCCTCCCATATTCCCATCTGTTATGTGGGGAATGTAAGAGAATTTAGCAACTAACTGTAAAATGTCGGTAGCTCGCTTATTTCAACGAAATGCGATACATGGGCATAGCTGTTTCCGTAATTTCAGGCATTCGATTATATGCTTCTCCACTTGGGATTGAGTAGATTTTAAAGCCAATATCTTGGTGTTCTTGCATTTTAGATTTCTGCAAGAAAAGCATGAAATCACTTCTGCTGAATGGAACTTTGGAAATGCCCGATTGAGAAAGGACAAAGTTGTCTTTTACCAAAAACATTCCATCTCCTTGCACTTTGTTGGCTTTTGGCAAGTGTTGGAGTATGAAAATTTCGTTTTCTAATAAATTGTAGCCAAAAGCGATGTAGTTGGCATTCTGCCCGAAAAAGGCAATTCTTTTTTCAATCACAGGATTTTCGGAAATGTCTAAAATCCAAACATGCCTGATAATGGTAACAGGCGATTTAGCTCTCAAATAGCCAATTAACGCATATTTGTCTTGACCTAAATAGTGAACGGCTTTGATAATTGGGAGTCGAAAAATCTTATCGCAATTGGGAACAAGATTGCAATAGGGTTCTCCATCAAGTTGCATTTTACTGAGTGTTTCCCGGTTGGAGTTATAGGTTTTTAGTAATTTGTCTGTATCAAGCTCCGTGAATCGAAGGTTTTCCTTGTCGCTCACTTTAATAGTGATTGTGTCTGCAATCGCTTCATTGGGCAAGGTTTTGTTACTTAATGAAGAAGTAATATTTATCTTTCCGTCTTCTGATGCAACTACTGATTGAGCAGACAGATTAAACGCAAAAAGAAAAAGTATAGGTAAAAAAAAGAATGCCTTAAATATGTTTTTCATATAGTTTTATTGTCGTAGCTGTTTACTTCGTGGAGTTCCACCTGCTAAAATCGCAAATTTTGTTCCTAATCTCCTACAAAATATCCTAATGATATATTAACGAATTTTCAAAGGTTGGAGATTGTTGTTGAATTGGGAAAATTAAAGCTTTTTATGATTTTACTTGAAACTTCTTTGAGACAGTAATACCGTACCTCGACTCTCTGAGTCGAGAGGTTCTTTAATAAAGACTGCAACTAGCCGTCCGCATCAATTTTGGGGAAACTAAACCGAAATAGAGTTTGGGGCTTAATAGGATTGAGTTTGGGGCGAAAAGCGTTCGAGTTGATAACCACTCCCCGAAATTGGCGACCCATGATTAACTTACTTAACCTCTCAGGTGTTGTTGGCGAGTTTCGGAAATATTGATTTCTTCTCATCAATGAACGAGTTACGAAATCCAACAAAAAACAATTTCATACTGTGTAATAGGAGTTAATTATGTAACTTTCTTCAAAAACCGAGTACCAAAACAAACTTCTATCTCATGAAACTCTTATCCTTTTCCTGTCTTTTTCTTCTGGTTTCCAGCTTTGCTTACTCCCAAAATGCTCGAATTTTAGCGCATTATTCTTTCTCAGAAAATATGGATGATGAAGATTGGGGAATGACTGAATTTAATCATCTCGAAATGACCACAGAAGGTGGCTATTTGGAAGGGATTTATGGCGGAGACGAAGAGTCCATTGTTACAGCGAGTTTGAACGATTTCAAAGTGGTTGATTTTAGTATTGGAGTGGATTTCAAGATTACTGAATTTCCCGAATATGCTTCAGGCAAAAATGTGATTTCAGTAAGTGGAAGTTGCCGATATGTCAATTTGTATGTTACGCAAGATGGCTTTTTGGAACTTCAGCTAAACAATGGAGATGTCAGAGAGAAATCGGCTGAGAAAGTGGAGTTGAATACGTGGCAAAAAGTGTTTTTCAATTTCAACCAGAGTACGCAAAAGGCAGAACTTTATCAGAATGGAAAGAAGATATTGGAGGTAAATCATCGGATGGATTTAAGCTTATGTGGAAATACGACCGATATTTCCACAACCGATTATGGGAACGGAAATGCTTTCAAAGGCTATTTGAAAGATTGGTTTTTTGTGAACAAAGCCGTTTCTGCTTCCAAAGCGTATTCTTTGCTAGGAATGGATTTTGAAGATGGCAAAGACGATGATAAAAATGATGGCGGAAATGGAGATGATTCGGACGGCTCAGATACAAAGAAGCCTGAGATTAGTTGGAGCAAAGGAGCAACGAGCCTTAAACAGAATTTTGATTTATTTGCTTCTGTTTCATCTTGCGCTCGATTGACAGAATATCAGATTTACCTAAATGACAAACTGCTTCCGTATCAGAACAATATCTCTGATTTGGGAAATTGTAAATTCTCTATCAGCAGAACAATCCAACTTAATTCGGGCGAGAACAAGGTTCGATTGGTGGTTGGAAATCAGTTTGGCTCTACTTCCAGCACGGTAATTCTTAGCTACAAAAAACAAGTTGTGGTTGATGATTCTCCAATCAATCAGAAAATAAAGAAAACGAGGTTGGATTTAGATGGGAAATCTCATTTCCAAAAAAACTCATCTTACTCAGCATACGGAGTTTTGATGGCGAGCAGAAAAAGCGGAGGAGCTTATATTTCTTGGTCAGACCAAGCCAACAATAATTATGTGAGCGTTACCAATTCCCAAGACCAAACCACCAGAACAGTCCCGATTTTGAGCCAAGGTTTTACTGTGTATGCAATCACAGGAGATAATGATGGATTTGCCGTTTTGGCAATGAAAGAAATGGGCGAGAAAAAGATGAAGTGGATGTATATTTCCAAATATACCAACGAGGGCAGAAAGGTTTTTGAAAATAAACTGATTGGAGATTACAATTTCGATAAGGAAGGAAATCGTTCTGCAAGCGATTGGGCAACTCCTAGAATTGGTTTTTCTGGAAATGAATATGCAGTTTATTTCGGAATTTCCAGAAAGTGGGATGATGGAGTCGTTCATCAGGGAGATTTCTTTTCGCTAGTTGACAAAAATGGGAAATTGATAGAGGAAAGACCAAGTACAATTGGAGGTAAATACGTCAACACAAAAGGCTGGACTTGGGGAACGAGCCATAGTTTTGAGCAACGATTGACTTTCGATGGAAACTATTTCCACACGCTTGCCAAAGGCGATGCTTACCCAAGAGGAATTTCTCCAAAAAGGGTTTTGGCAAATCTAAACATTCCCGAATCGGAGCTTTATGGAACGATTGAGAAAGATGCTTTTCCCGTAGATGGCGCAATTGGCGAGAATTTCGTGCCATTAGGCTTGGGCGGACTTTGCCCTTCTGACAATGGAGTTGTGGCTACTTTCATTACAAATCAAGGTAAGAATTCTTATGATGTCGGTTTCTTGAAAATTGGGAAAGATGGAAAACATGCTGTGAAATGGCTTACAAATACGGCTGGAGCGGATGAAAATAGTTCTTATTTGGTCAAATATGGCGAGAATTATTTGGCAACTTGGACAGAGCTGACCTTAGTGAACTCCAACCAAGAGAATGCGAAAGACAAATTTATGGCAGCCGTGATTGATGAGAATGGGAATTTTGTAACCAAGCCATTTGTGTTGAATGCGCAGTTTCCTAGAAGAAATATGCTAAAGGAATTCAAATGGGGAAAGTATGAAAACTCCTATAATCAGTTTAGTTCAATTGTGAGTGAATTTATCAGTTACCCGAATGGAGATATTGGTTGGGTAAATGTTACTGAAAATAATGAAATTGAATTAGTGAGAATTCGGGCGAAATAGAGTTGTGTTTAAAAATAAGTTTTAGCTGTTCTGTGTTTTACGATAAGTTTCGTGAAGCGCAGAACAGCTTTTTTCATTGTGTAATCTGCTAGTTTCACATTTCCTTAAAATTTTATTGGGAAAGTTGTAACCATTCCGAAATCGCCAAGTATTCAAATCAAAAGCAACCTAAAATCAACTACTGAGAATTTAATTAGAAGGTAATGACAGATGAGCAAGTCATGTTGGAAGTAAGCAAAGGCAACTTGTCGCAGGCAACTGTTTTGTTTGAGCGATACAGCAAACACTTATACAACTTTTTCGTGCGATTGACCTACGACCGAGATTTGAGCCAAGACATGACTCAAACTGTTTTTGAACGAATGCTGAAATACAGAAACTCTTTCAAATATGGTAAAACTTTCAAGTCTTGGATTTTCCAAATCGCCAGAAATGTAAAGAATGACTATTACCAAAAAGAGCAAAAAAAGTTTTCTCAATTTACTGACATTGATAGTATTCAAGTAGAGATTTCTTCGCAATCGGATGATGGTGAACAACAAACACAAGAAAAGCATTTAGAGCAGGCAATGCTTAGGTTGGATTCTGAACAGCGAGAGATTTTGGTGTTGAGCAAATATCAGGAAATGAAATATGAGGAAATTGCCGAAACGCTCGATTGCTCAGTTGCCAATGTAAAAGTGAAAGTTCATAGAGCAATCAAAAAACTGCGAACACTTTACTTTATGGTAGAACAGAGTTGATGTGCAGATTT
>JBLIFI010000049.1:0-17284 GCA_047633715.1 Flammeovirgaceae bacterium | reverse complement strand
TTCGAGAAGGAAATTGTACAAATTGAAAATACAGAACTGCAATTAGGAGGTGGAGAATTCGCACTTTCTGGTTTGTACGAAGGTTTCAATGATTCTTATTTGTTTCTGAAACTCGATGGCAAAAACACCAATTTGCAAACGATATTAGCTTTCTGTCCGCAAGAAGTGCGCAAGGAATTATCGGCTTATAAAAGTAGGGGGAAAGTGTATTTCAATGCAGAAATTGATGGGAAATTGGCTAACAATAAAATGCCGAGCATTCAGGTTGGATTCGGTTTTTCTAATGTTTCCATCTCCCATCCAGATTTTAGCCAGCAAATAGAAAACTTTTTTGCAAGTGGAGAATTCAACAATGGAAGATTACAGAACTTGGCAACTTCCACACTCAAGCTAGACAGTCTTTCGGGTAATTTGGCGAGCAATCCTTTTGTAGGAAAAGTGGCAGTTTCCAATTTGGCAGACCCAAATTTGGCACTCGTTTTCAAAGGCAATTTCCAACTCGAAGATTTACTGACTTTCTATCCAATCCAGAACATCAGTTACGCTTCGGGAAAGCTCAAAATCAACTTGGATTATTTGGGGAAATTGTCCAAAAACTCAATCCAGCAAGCAAAAGGAACTTTAGATGTTACGAATGCGACTTTCCAATTCAAAAATCATCCTAAAAAATGGCAATTCAGAACGGCAAATTTCCAGTTCAAAAGAAACCAAATCCAAATAGATTCTTTAGCTGGAAAAGTGGGCGATTCAGACTTTTTAGTGCGAGGAAAAATAGTGAATTGGCTGGATTTGGGCGAATCTAAATACGCAGGATTAGAGTTGAATTTATTCTCTAATAAATTTGCTGTCAGCGATTTATTGAGCGATGAAATTTCCGATTCCGAAGAAGATTCATCCATTTTTGTGTCTCCATATATGAACCTGAAAGCGCAGGTAAACGAATTTGTTTATGAAGATTGGACAATGAGAAATGCGAAAGGCGAAGTGGCAATTTCCGACTTCGCTGACTATGAATTCTCTAATTTCGGCTTCGATTGGCTAGAAGGAAGTTTCTTGCTGAACGGGGAAATGAGATTGAAGAAAAAGGAAAATTACTTTGCAGGAACAATCGGAATCAGCTCGGTCGATTTACCCACACTTTTCCGCACTTTCAACGATTTTGGCTTGGACGCAATCTCGCATAAAAACTTGGAAGGAACGCTCTCCGCAGATATTTCCGCCCAATTTCCGCTCAACAAAAACTGGGATTTCATTTGGGAGCGAGCCGATGCAGTTATTGATGGAGAAGTGACCAACGGAAAGCTTATTAACTACGAGCCGATGCAACAATTGGCAGTTTTCCTCAAAAACAAAGATTTGGAAAATATCTCTTTCTCTAAACTGACCAATGTTTTTCTTATTAAAGCCGATACACTCATTATCCCGAAAATGGAAATCGCTTCAAGTGCAGGTCAAATTTTTGTGGGCGGAAGGCAACGAGTTTCTGGCGAAATGATTTATCATTTACAAGTTCCGCTGAAAAATTTCAAAAAGCCAGACAAAGATGAAGCTTTCGGAGCAATTGAAGATGATGGCTTGGGAGGTGGAAATCTATTTTTATTACTCACAGGAACTCCAGATAATTTCAAAATTGGTTACGACAAACAAGTAGTCGCTAAAAAAATCAAGGAAGATTTAAAAGATGAGAAGAAGGAGTTTCTTGATTTGTTCAAGGAGAAAAAGAAGAAAGAGCAAGTCGGATTGAAGAAAGAAGAGTTTGATTGATTGATTGATTGCTAACAAAGCTACTTTTGTATGATATTTGCCATTGTTCACAAATAATGAAGAGAAATCAACTTTCAGAGTTTGAAATGAGGCAATTATCAAAAATGGTCAACCAACTAATAAAACATCGATCTACTTCATTAGGTTTTTTTGGGTTTAAGCATTCACACTTGAATCCAAACAATACACAATACTCATGGCGCAAGCGTCCGCTTGTGTCTTTGTTGTCGAAAACAGCCTTATTCATCTCAAAAATCAGCTTGATTTACGCTTTTAAGCGTCCACGCTTAAATTTTAAATATCAAACTCAAAATCTCAACAGCTATTTATCGCTTTTATTTATAGCTTTTTTCTTAGCGGTTGGAGTGAGCAAAATCCAAGCCCAAGACCCGAATTTTACACAGTTTTATGCCTCGCCCACCTTCTTAAATCCTGCTTTCACGGGAACGACTGAGCATTACCGATTCACTTCCATCTACCGAAATCAATGGCTCAATATTCCCGAATCTTACGAAACCAATTTGTTCGCTTTCGAATACAATCTGGATTATCATAATAGCGGATTGGGGATTTTATTGACAAACGACCGAGCCAAAGAATTGGGTTATATGTCAAACACAGTTATGCTTGCGTACTCTTACCATGTCAGAATTGACAAAGAAAAATCGTTCCGATTCGGCTTGCAAGGCGGTTATGGATTGAGGAATTTCGATTTCAACAATCTCAAATTTGGCGACCAATTGGCAAATGGAGGCGCAACACAAGAAAATCTAGGTAGATTTCAATCTGGTTTTGCCGATTTCAATTTCGGAATGGCTTATTACACGCCTTATTTCTGGGCTGGATTGAGCGCCCACCATCTCAATTCCCCTAATTTGAACGGAGCAGGAATTGGACAAGACAAATTGCCTACTCGATTTTCGGTTCACATTGGCGGAAAAATGGCAAAAGTGAGAAGAAAGAAAGAAATTTTCAGCCTCCAACCTGCTTTAATTGTGCAAAAGCAAGGCAATTTTATGTCTGCCGATGCGGGAATGAACTTCACGAATAAACCGTTAATTTTTGGAGCTTGGTTACGCTATAATTTTGAGAGCAAGCAAGAATCTGCCAATTTCCTAGTTGGCTACAAAACCAACTATCTCAAATTTGCCTATTCCTACGATTTAACTATTTCCGAACTCAGCGGGCAAACAGGTGGCTCGCACGAAATTTCCATCACTATTGAACCCAACAAAGATTACCGCTACAAGGGAAACTCGAGATGGGGAAATCGCTATATAGAATGTCCGATTGTATTTTAATTCGGCTAATATCTCTTAGTTGTCAGACACTTTAAAGGTGTCTGACAACTAATTTGACTTTCTAACCACTATTGCACAACATGGATCAGAAATACTTTTCATTCTTTCCACTTCCTTTTTAACCCAAAAAACATCTAAACGCTTTTTCAGTTCCTTTCTAAAGGTAGAGTTTTTTGAGACAATGAAATCAATTTGAATGAAAGAGAAAGAGTTTGATATTTGCGTGGTCGGAAGCGGAATGGCAGGTTTGACTTCTGCTTGCTTGTTAGCCAAAGAAGGTTTGAAAGTAGGTATTTTAGAGCAAAATTGGTTGCCAGGAGGCTGTACAAGTTCCTATTGGCGCAAGGGTTTTGTGTTTGAGACAGGCGCAACTACTTTGGTTGGATTAGATGAAAACATGCCTCTGAAATATTTGCTAGAACAAATAGAAGTGGGAATTGACACGGTTCAGCTGGAACTTCCCATGCAAGTCTGGCAGAAAGACAATTCAAAAATTAATCGTTACCAAGATTTAGATACTTGGATTGAAGAGTCTGAAAAAGTTTTTGGAGAAAAAAACCAAGTAAGCTTTTGGAGTTTTTGCAAACAAATAAGTGATTTTGTTTGGGAAACCTCACTAAAGCAAACAAGTTTTCCTCCAACTAACTTTTCTGATTTAGTAAAATGCGTAAAGAATGCCTCCCTAAAACAAGTCCGATTTGCAGGCTACTCGCTCATGTCTATGAAAAGCCTGTTAAAGAAATATGGCTTGTTGGAGAATCAGAAGTTTGTAGATTTTGTGAACGAACAACTCTTGATTACAGCTCAAAATACGATTGAAGAAGTAAATGTTTTGTTCGGAGCAACCGCTTTATGCTACACAAATTATGGAAACCACTATGTAAATGGCGGGCTGATTAACTTGGTAAATCCTTTGGTAGATTTCCTTGAAAAACAAGGCTCCGAAATCCATTTAAGAACAAGTGTAGAGAATATAAAAAAAAATAAAACTGGCTACGAAATCCAAACAAAAAAACATGGAGTTTTCAAATGTAACTATTTGGTTTCCAGTATTCCAATCAACAATACACTCCAACTTTTTAATGAACCCGAAGCACAAAAGAAGAAGGGAAAACTATTGGATTCAAAGCAACTAAATAGTGCTTTTCAAATGGGAATTGGGTTTAGAAAAAGCCAGCTAGGCTTCCCAGCTATTCATCATCAAATCCATTTGAAAGAAAAATTACCGCAAATTGGTTCAGATAGTATATTCCTAAGCCTGAGCCACCCTTCAGACAAATCTCGTTGCGATGAGGAAAACTGCATGGTGGCTTCCATAAGCACACATGTTCATAATCCAAAAGAAAATATAATCCATGATAGTGAAGAAATTGAGAATGCAATTGTCTCCAGACTGGAAGAACTTGGCTTTCTCAAAAGGGAAGATATTATTTATAAGCATTCTTCTACGCCAAAAAGTTGGCAAAAATGGACGAAGCGAGAATGGGGCTTTGTAGGCGGTTATCCGCAGTTTATGAAAATAAAACCTTGGCAAATGCTCGATGCTCGGCTCGATAAGCACAAAGCCTATATCTGTGGAGATACTACTTATCCTGGGCAAGGGATTCCTGGGGCAACATTGAGTGGAATTATCGCTTTTGAAAAACTAAAAAGCGATTGGCTATAAACACCAATCGTTTTTAAATATCCGACAATCAATTTATTACTGCTCTGAAACCTGAATACTTTTCAACTCAAAATCTTTTCCTTTCTTGATTTCACAAACTTGATAGGTATAGATAGCTGTTTCATTTGCACCCACAAAAGCAATCTCTGCTTGCTTTTTCGTAAGAGTTTCCGAACAAGGGAAAACAGCATAGAAGCTTACTTTTGCTTCATGTTCATTTGTGTTTTCTATTTTCAAAAGGGTTTTCGTTTTCCCTCCGCTCAATTCTATTTTGGAAACATAAAACTCAATTCCATCTTCAGAGGAAAGTAATTCCCATTGCCTGTTTGTTCCTGCAAACACAAATTGAGAAAGTAACAGAAGCAGGGCGGTTAATATGAAGTAGTTTCTTTTCATTTTGTAGTAAAGTTAAAGTTGGCATGAGTTGCGTTGAACTTACTAGTTCTTGGTTTACTTTCTGCAAATGTATGTCCAAGTTTAAAATATTTTTGTTCTTTGACTTCTAAAAAAAGGCAATGTATTTTTTTATTTGTTTTAAACTGAAAAAATCACCCAATCTAACAAAAAAACCTAAACGCTAATCTATAAGCCCATAGATGAGACTTCTTTACAAGTTCATTTCTATCTTTGCGGAAATCCTAAGAATAAGTCTCCATGAAGAAAAGAAATTTATTGATTGCCCTGTTCATAAGTGGTTCTGTTATTGGCGTGAGTACGATATTTTATACGTATCAAGTGTTTTATGCAAAAATCATTAATCAGACAGCTAAAAATGAGGTAGCGTTTTTTATAAACCCTACAGATAACATTGATGATGTTACCAAAAACTTGGTAAGTAGATCGCTGCTAGACTCCCGAAGCAAACTGCATTTTCGTTTTGTTTCTAAATTTTTAGAATACAATGAAAATGTGAAAGCAGGCAGATACGTCATTCCAGAAGATATTAGTAATGTAGGTTTGATTCGATTGTTGCGGTCTGGTGCGCAAACGCCCGTAAATGTAACTTTCAATAGCGCAAGGCTTAAAAGCGATTTGGCAAAGAAAATTTGCGATAACTTACTAGCAGATGAATCCAAATTCTTAGAACTACTCAATAATTCAGCATTCGTGAGCGAGTATGGATTCGACACGCTCAACATTCAATCTATGTTTTTACCAAATACCTATCAGATGTATTGGACAACCGATGAAAAAGGCTTGTTCGATAGAATGAAAAGGGAATACGATGCTTTTTGGAATAAAAAAAGAACTGCAAAAGCAAAAGAGATTGGTTTAACTCACAAAGAAGTTTCAGTTTTAGCTTCGATTGTACAAGCAGAAACTGCCAAGAATGATGAAAAAACAACAGTAGCGGGTGTTTATATGAACCGCTTGAAAAAGGGAATGTTGTTGCAAGCTGACCCGACTGTGATTTTTTCAATTGGAGATTTTACCATTAAGCGAGTTTTGAACAAGCATTTGGAGTTTGAATCTCCTTACAACACATATAAAAATACAGGTTTACCTCCTGGGCCAATCAATGTACCTTCTCCAAATTCAATAAGCGCTGTTTTGAATTACAAGAAGCATGATTATATATTTTTCTGTGCCAGCGAAGATTTCAATGGCTACCATAACTTTGCCAAAACCAGCGCACAGCATGGTAGAAATGCGGCTAAATACCGTGCAGCATTGAACAAGAAAAAGGTGTATAAATAAAATATGCTGACAAAGGCAAGTTAACTGGTTCAAGCGTGGACGCTTGAACCTTTTTTTTGTGAATGGCAACTTGCACAAATTGATAAAAAGATGCAACTAGGTGTTCCCGTAACACACGCATCAAAGGTTAGCCTTTGCAAAAATGCGAAAGTTGTCAATATGCAGAAGTCTTATTTATACTGTCAGATAATTTATTCCCACTCAGGAAGTGTAGATTTCCTCTTTGCATTCTTCTTTTTGAGATAAGCTACGAGTGGTTTGAAGTGTTTTGCAACAATCTTTGAACTTGGCAAGGACTCTAAGTTTTCCTCATAAATTTCTTGCCAAGTAAACACTTTCCCAAATCGCATAATTCTCTGAAAAGCAAGGTGGGAATATTCTTTTTCCATCTTTTTTTCTAAATCGTAAGCTATGATTGTTCCAAAAAAGTCATGAAAAGATTGAAATGGCTGTTTAAAAATACTTTCCTCAACGGCCATATCCGCAAATTCCGAGGAAATTATTTCTGGATAGGAGGTTCCTAAAAATTTCTCCTTTAATTCCCACCATTTGTAGTTGTATTGCTCAAAATCGAGTTCGTTGGCATAAAGTTTAAACTCAAACTGCGAAACTACTCCTGCCTGATAAACCATTTGTGGCAAAACCTCCAAGGCTTCTTCCAGCATCCTTTCCATTTCATAATCAGCGAGTTCGCTACTATCTAACCGAGATTTATAATTTTCCTCAAAAACATTCCTATTGTAATTCTCTGCAAATTTTGCGAACCCAATTTCTAAGGCAGAGCAAGCAGGTTCTCTCAATAAAATGGGTACATCTGGATTGATAAAGTTCTCAGCATAATGCCATTTCATAGTTTCTTGAGCAAATTTCTTATACGAATTCAAGTTTTTTCTCAAAGTCTTATTAAGCCTTAAATCATTCTGTCTATCTATGTCTGCAAAGAGGATTTGAGCTTTTTCAGTCTCATAACTCATATTTTTTGCTGGGATTGGTGGAAAATCTAGCTGTTCAAAATTTTGCTGTACTTGTTTTTGTAACCAAGTCAAGCTGTTTTGCTCAATAGTATCTTTCAAAAACTGATTATATTTTTCGTTTGCCTTCATTGACCAATCAGTTCCAGAAAAAGAATTCAGCCAATAATTTGGGATTTTTGCAGGAATGACTTTGCGGTATTTCTCAGCCAGTTCATGCCTTACAAATGTGTGGAGTTCTCTAAATATCGGTCTGATTTCTAGCAAAAAATCTAGATTTAGTTGCAAAACCTCTTGTGCGCTCATCCCATACTCCGCAGAAAGATAAGTGAAGTAATTCCCGTATCCTGCAGTTTCTGCTATCTGGTTTCTTGCTTTTTGTAAAATTCTCAACTCATTCGTTTTCCCTTTCAAGCTTTCTCGGTTTTTCTGCCACCAAATTTTTTTCACAGACTCCACGCCTGAATTTCTGAAAAGAGAATCGAAAGACTCAAAACTGAAATAGCTTCTGTTGAATTTGATATAATCACTTTTTCTAAAATCAGAATTATTTATGCTATTGATTTTCAGCCGATTGCCAAACACAGTTTCTTGGTAGGGAATGGCTGAATAGGTAATTTGGTGGAGTTGTTTTACCTGAATGGGAAGCAGTTCACTTTTCCATATCAAAAATTCAGTTGCTTTAGAAGCCCATTTTTGCTTCCCCAAAAAGGAATGATACTCCTTTTGTGCCACAGAGAATTGCAGAGAATCGTATTTTCCAGTCTGTTTCTCCCAATTTTGGAGTTGATAATTTCTGAACTTGTCAACAAATTTAGTTTCATATTCAAGAATAAACGAATTTACGTTCATCACAAGCTCCGTGTTTTCTCCTTGTTGTGGAGAGGTGCAAGCCAGAAAAAAGCCAGAAAAAAGAAATAACCAATTGAGTATTTTCATACTGCAAATCTGCAAATTCGCATTGAATCGGGCAATTCAATCAGGCTTTGCTTTACAAAACTCCGTACTGATTTATTTCTAATTTGACTATAAAAAACACTTTAATTACACGTTTTACAATTTGTAGTTTGTAACAAAGGATAAAATACATCAAGCATGCCGTTTATCCAAATCCAAACAAACCTGAATCCCCTCAATTTTATTTCATAAACCGGCAATCAATCGCTTAATTGCAGATTAAAATTTCCTCAATCCCAGAAAAGGAATACTGCCTTTATATGCTGATAGAAATTCTCACTTGGTTGCTGATGTTAGGCACTGGCTTTTTGGCTGGAATCGTAAATACGTTAGCTGGTGGAGCTTCCATTTTCACGCTTTCAATGTTATTGTTTTTCGGGCTAGATGCCAACGTGGCAAACGGCACAAACCGATTGGGAATTTTGGTTCAGAATGGAGCAGGAGTCAGAACTTTCCAGAAAAAAGGCTTGCTAAACATTCGGGAAGGACTTCGTTTTGTGATTCCCTCGCTTATTGGAGCTATTTTGGGAGCATTGCTTGCCGTTGACATTGACAAAGAGCAGCTAGAACTAGTGGTTGGGTTCTTAATGACTGGCGTTTTATTTCTCGTTCTTTTCAATCCTAAAAAGAAACGTAAAATTGGCTCACAAACAAAAAAGATGAACAAATGGGTAAACGCCATCTTGTTCTTTGCCATTGGTTTTTATGGTGGTTTTGTGCAGGCAGGTATCGGGATTGTTATTTTGGTAGCACTTCTGCGAGGGGCAAACTACACGCTTATCAAAGGCAACGTAGTCAAAATGCTCATCATTGTGCTTTATACTATTCCTGTTTTCTGTATTTTCGTATGGAATGGGCATGTGATGTGGATTTATGCTATTTTGCTGGCTCTTGGGCAGGTTTTAGGAACTTGGTTTACAAGCAAGCATTTGGTAAATCACCCAAAAGCGGGAATTTGGGTACGCTACGTACTCATTAGCATGATTGTAATCTCAATTATTAAAAGTTTTAGAAAAGTTTTCTTCAAGTTTGGAGATTGGTTTAACGAATTAACAGTGGATATTAACATTTGGATTACCCAACTCAATGAAACAATTACTGACGATATGCGGAAGTGGATTGTGCTTGCCGTCATGATACTTCTGGTCATCGGACTTCTGAAAGAAATCCGACCAGCAATTGTATTTATGTTGGCCATAGTAATTTTTGTTTTCACAGGAATCCTTAGTCCAGGCGATTGGTTAGTGGGGTTTTCCAACGAACAGATTGCCACCATTGTTTTGCTGATTGTGATTACGGCAGCCATTCGTAAAAACTTTAATATTGAAGCATTTTTCGACAAGGTTTTCCGAAAAGCAAGGAATGGTAAATCCTTCTTACTACGAATGTGCGCTTATGTCGCTGTGCTTTCCGCATTTATGAATAATACACCTGTTGTAGCTTTCATGACTCCTTATGTTTACAATTGGAGTAAAAAATTCGGAATCCATCCTTCAAAATTATTAATGCCGCTTTCCTACGCCACTATTTTGGGCGGTATGATTACCGTTTTAGGAACATCCACCAATTTAGTTCTTAACGGCTTCTTGATAGATAAAGGTTTACCCCCATTGGAATTCACAGATTTCTTCTATTTAGGTATTTTGGTAACAATTATTGGCATTGCCTACCTCTACACAATTGGCTACAAACTCCTTCCAGAAAACAGAGAGGCTTTTGACGATTTCAAAGAGAAAGCGCCAGAATATACAGTAGAAACTTACGTAACTGCCCAATCCAAATTTGTAGGAAAAAGCATTGGAGATTCTGGCTTAATGAGTTTGAAAGGAGCTTATTTAATTGAGTTAATTCGAGATGGAAAAGTGATTTCCCCCATTTCCCCAAAAGAAAACATTGTAGCGCATGACACCTTGCTTTTCATAGGAAAGCCCGATGCAATTATTGAATTAGCAAGTAATGAAGATTATGGATTGAGATTGCCAAACCATGATGGAGGCGACAACTCCGAAGTTTTGGAAGCTGTCATCCCATCCAATTCACTACTAGCAGGGCAAGCTGCTTCGGAAGAGTTTTTCCAAAAGAACTATGGGGCAAAAGTGATTGCCATTCACCGAAACGGAGAGAAATTGACAGGCAAAATGGGGCAAATGAAATTGGCTCATGGAGATTTATTGCTCCTTTCTGTTGATGCTTCATTCCTGAAAAACATGGACTCCATCACAGATTTTTATGTACTTTCGAGGTTGGAGAAATCCACTTCTTCAAATTCAAAAAACATCAATTTGTTTTTGGGAATTTTGGCTGGAATTATCTTGTTAGGATTATTCAAAATCATTGCCCTGTTCACAGCATTGCTCTACATGATGATGGCAGTTTTAGCATTACGTCTTTTCGATTTCAAGGAAATAAAGAAAACCGTAGATATAGATTTGATTGTGCTACTCGTCTCCGCCTTGGCAATTGGTAAAGCATTGATTAGTACAGGCGCAGCAGATATTGTGGCAACAGGTTTTGTAGATTTATTACTCCCTATTGGCAAAGTAGCCATCTTAATCGGATTGTTTGTACTTACAGTTACCATCACTTCATTCGTAACTAATGTGGCCGCAATTTCCATTATGTTTCCTGTGGCTTTTGCACTTACGCAACAGCTAGGTTTGGAGAGTGGAACACCTTTATATGTGGCAATTTGTTTTGCCGCTTCTGCCGCTTTCATTACCCCAGTTGGCTACCAAACCAACTGGATGGTTTATGGCCCAGGAGGCTATACCAACAAAGATTTCTTCCGAGTCGGGTCGCCTTTATTGCTGATTTATAGTGTAGTTTGTATTAGCTTTATTCTGTTGTATTATGGATTTTGATACAGTTTAGAATGGTTGCAAGCCATGATAGAATAGTTGAAGTTCGTCCAACTCCGTCAACTTAGTTGATTATCGAAGTAACTTGACGACTCGGGAGAGTCGTGGTACGAAATCAAACCGTACAGCGACTCTCCCGAGTCGCTACGCATGAACGACTAATTGCTTTCAACTTATTTTGAGTAATCCCAATCGGGCTTTCCAACAAACTGGGTTTTCTCTAAGCCGAGCCAATCCAAGGCGGAACCGCTGAGAAGTTGCTCTTTGGTGGCGAACTCATAATCTGACATGGAATGAATCAGCGTGCCAGGTTCGAGTTCGCCCAATGGAAATGGGTAATCAGTTCCCAAGCAGATTTTGTCTTTTCCCATGAGGTTGACAATGAAATCTAATGCGCCCTTATCGTGAACTAAAGAATCTAAGTAGAATTTGCCAATGTAATTTCTTGGGGCAACTGGATTGTCCACCGCACATAAATCTGGGCGTACATCAAAGCCGTGTTGCACTCTGCCAATTGTGGAAGGAAAAGAACCTCCGCCATGTGCAAAAGCTACTTTCAAGTTGGGTAATCGCTCAAAAACACCTCCGAAAATCATAGAGCAAATTGCCAAACTTGTCTCCGCAGGCATTCCTACAAGCCAAGGAAGCCAATATTTAGACATTTTCTCTTTCCCCATCATATCCCATGGATGCACAAAAACGGAAGCTCCTAACTCTTCTGCTCGTTGGAAAATTGGGAAAAGTTCGGGTGCGTCTAAATTCCAATCATTTACGTGTGAGCCAATCTGGATTCCCGATAAACCCAATTCCAACACACATCTTTCCAGCTCTTGGATTGCCAATTTTGGAGTTTGCATTGGCACAGTTCCTAAACCCACGAATCGGTCTGGGTAATCTGCGACAATTCCTGCAATATGGTCATTCAACATTTTTGCTAAATCGAGCGTGTCTTCGGGTTTTGCCCAATAGCTGAACATCACAGGAACAGTGGAAAGCACTTGTACATCTACCTGACTATGGTTGCACTCAAAAATTCGCTGTTTCGGGTCCCAGCAATTATCTTGGATTTCTCTAAAAAAATGGTCGTCCATCATCATTCTGGCACAACAGGGTTTGTGATGCTCCAGCCGAATGAAACCGCCATAACCATAGCGTTTGTGCAAATCTGGCCAATTTTTAGGCAAAATATGCGTATGAATATCGATGGTAAAGAGTTTGGGAATTTCCAAAGCAGTAAGGTTTATTGGTGGCAATTTCCAACAAGATTAAAATGTTTTGTCAGAATTGCAAAGTGGTTGGAGTGATTGACAAGTTAAATGAACGAAATTGAGGTTTTGGATTGGAGGTGTTCTTTGTTCCAGTCGTTGAGGAGAAGGGGAAAAAGAGGAAGGAGATTTTGAACCAAAGACTGTATCAAATATTATCACGATTGACTTTTTTTGTATTTATTGATATTCTTAAGCCTAACAAACAACAATACTATAAATTATCAGTCAGATTTAAGACTGACTCCAGCGGAGTCTAATCTTGGTAGAAATTTACACAAAAAGCGTCCTTATCGCTCCGTAGGTGAGAAATATTAATCACATCTATGAAGTTATTACTCTTGCCAATCTTTCCTCCTTGTTCTTTGCTCTTTTCTCCCATTTCATAGTAGATTTGAAAACGAACCAAAATCTCCAAACCCTCAAAAAATGAAATCAATATTACTTTCTTTCTTATTTATAGCCATTCAATTGGCTTCTTTTGCACAATCCAAGCAAGACTTGACCAAGCAGGTTGATTCTGATTATGCTTATTTGGATAAACTGTATAAAAACCTCCATACGAATCCTGAATTGTCTTTCCATGAAGAAGAAACTGGGAAGAAAATGGCAGCGAATTTAAAAGAATTAGGTTTTGAAGTAACGACAAATTTTGGCGGTTTTGGTGTGGTTGGAGTGCTCAAAAATGGGGAAGGGAAAACGGTTTGGGTCAGAACCGATACAGATGCACTTCCGCTGAAAGAAGACACGGGTTTGCCTTATGCCAGCAAAGTGGAGACTAAAAATGATGATGGACAGACCGTTTCTGTGATGCACGCCTGTGGGCACGATGTCCACATGACGGTTTGGACGGGTGTGGCTCGGTTGCTTGCCAAAATGAAAAAGGAATGGAAAGGGACGATTGTAATGCTTGCCCAACCTGCCGAAGAGCGTGGAAGTGGCGCACGAATGATGTTGGCAGAAGGGCTTTTTGAGAAATTCCCAAAACCCGATTATTGCCTCTCATTACACACGAATGCAACTTTAGAAGCGGGTACGGTTGGAGTTTGCTCGGGTTATGCCTTGGCAAGTGTAGATATGGTTGACATTACAGTTTATGGGCAGGGCGGACACGGAGCTTACCCACACACTACGATTGACCCAGTTGTTTTGGCTTCCAGAATGGTGCTCGATTTCCAAACGATTGTCAGTCGGGAGATTTCGCCAACTGAGCCTGCCGTGGTAACTGTTGGCTCAATTCATGGAGGAACAAAACATAATATCATTTCCAGCGAAGTGAAAATGCAACTCACGCTTCGTTCTTATTCCGATGCTGTGCGACAACATACAATTGAAGCCTTGAAAAGAATTAGCAGGGGAATTGCCATTTCGGCAGGTTTGCCTGAGGACAAAATGCCTAAAATGGTCATTCAAAACGAATCAATTCCTTCTACTTACAATACGCCAAGCTTGGTCGAGAAATCAAGAATTTCTTTTGAGAAAGTGATTGGTGCTGAAAATGTCATTCCAGTAACTGCGGTAATGGGTGGAGAGGATTTTGGAATGTATGGGAAAACTGAAGACAAATTCCCGATTTTCATCTACTGGCTCGGAACAGTTTCTCCTGAGAAAATAAAAGCCAGTAAAGAAAGTGGCAAAGGTTTGCCTTCACTCCACTCGCCATTTTTTGCGCCTTTGCCAGAACCAACTATCAAAACAGGTATTCTGACTATGAGTCAAGCGGTTTTGGATTTATTGAAGGAGAAGTGAGAGACACAAGCCAATTATTACAAATTTTGGACAGTTCTACTTGTTAACTTATTGTCAGAGTCAAAACAATTAGTACCCGATAATTTAAAAGCCGACTCATTAACCAAAGCATCTATGATGTCTGGGTTTTTGATAAATATTTGATACCATACTGAAAAGAAGCCTGTTGTTTTAGCCATATCTACTACGCATTGGATAGTTGCTACTCCTTTTGCTAGTTCTCTTTTTCTATCTATAGCCATTTTGATTGCAGTTAATCTTTCGATAAGTCGTGTGTCGGAATCGCCAGTAGATGTTACTTTTTTATCTAGTCCGTATAAATCAATAAGATTTTGACCTCTGATTTTATGCTCTTTGTTGAGATTGTTTTTTAGCTTGACAATTCCAGAAATAGCTGGCTCAAAAACTAACATGGTGTTATTAAAGTGAGGCCAAAAATATTTTTTGTGATACGGATATTTTAAAAGACCATCCGACTTATGACCATTACAATAGTTACAAATCAACAAAAAATTGACCCAATTGCCACTTTGTTTAGTGAAGTGTTCTCTTGGAAAGATATGTTCTATTGCCAAGGCATTTGTCACTCGCATTTCGCAAAAATGACAATAGTCGCCAGTTCTTTCTACCAAATCTTTTTTAGCTCTTTTCCAGTCTGTAAAAATCTTATTTTTTCTCCCAGATTTGATTTTTGGCCAATCGCCTTTATTTATTGGTCTCATCCTCTAATTTCGTGTTTTTAGCTTTCAAATATGCTTTATAGATTGGGTCATCAGTTTCATCTTCCAATAGTGTTGCCAATTGATTGCTAACATTTACGTAATCATCCAGAGTCAAATCGTCTAACGGCTTGTCTAAAGAATCCAATTTATTTACGGCTTTTTCATATCGCTCATTGAAGTCATCGCTTCTAATACTTTTCAAGCCCATTATCTCCGTAGCAACTTTATTTAGTGGCATTTCATTTGGAGAGCTACTGATTTCTCTACTATCCAAATTAATTATTGATTTTGCTGGCAGACTTTGAACTATAATAGGGGAATGAGTAGTAACTACAAATTGTATATTCTTAAAAGTACTAGATAAATCTTCCAGCACATGCCTTTGCCAATTTGGATGAAGGTGCAAATCAATTTCATCTATCATGACAACTCCTGTGGCTTCTGCTATTGCCCTGTCTTTTTTATGCCCATTCAAAACAAGACATCTGTATGCCAATTCTGCCACCATTTCTATGTACATAACAGTACCATCACTATGCATAGAAAGTGGTAATAAGTCAGTTTCAGAACCTTCCAGATTGACTTTTATCCAAAGTTCATCCCCAATAAATTCAACCTCTTTCAAATAAGGATTAGAATCTTTCAGCGCCTTAAAAAAGACTTCCTTATTGCCCTCGTACTCTTTCCCTTCTTTCAGTAAAACATGAAAAGAGGCCAAAAAATTAGGATATTGATAAGTAGCTGAGCGCATTTCTTTCCAATTATGGTATCCTTCTTTGAATATTTGCCTACCAATCCTTGCCTCTCTCTTGCGAGAAGTACCATGAACTCTGGATGTGCCAAAAAATGCAATTACTGGCAAGTCAATATTTTCTTGGCTCTGCTCAGTAATTTTTTCATATTTAGACTTCCCTTCCTCTTTAATCTGACCGACATCTTCCTTAGAGCTAGAAGTTTTTCCTTTTTCCTTAGTGATTTTTCTGCTCCATTCAATCGTTTTCTCGATATCTGCACTATTTAGAATCTTTCCTGTTGCATTTATTTCTACTGGCACTTTTCTAATTAGACTCTTACCTTCTGTGGCTCTTCGGATTTCGTTATCCAAAATATGACGGTTTTCCACTTCATAATATGGTATGCCGAGAAAATAACTTCCACAAGCGACTCGGAGTGCATACAAAAGCGAAGATTTTCCCCTACCATTCATTCCTATTGCGGCCGTCATGTTGGAGTGAAAATAGAATTCATCTTCAATGATATTTCTAAAATTCTTGATATGTAATTTTTCTATTCTCATAAATAAACGTCTTTTTTAAAGCAGAAAGGTAGCCTAAAAATTAATGATAATGAACAGAACTCTACAAAATTGAAATTTTGCAGAGAATGTGGTCAATTTAAAATCTTATATCTTCCTCTTCAGTTCAAATGCTTGCCTAAATAACTCGCCTGACTTCTTCATTGCTTGTCTACACTACAAACTGCCCATCAGCATTTTGCGAACCCGATTATAGTGGGCAAACAGGAACTCCAAAGAGATGATGCAGGAAATGCGATTGAAAACTGGTTAATGTTTCTTCCGAAATGGGCTGGTAATCCATCTTGGGAATCTTTTGATTTTATGCCAAAACCATTTTGGGGAAAGAGGTTTTGGATAGAAAAATGCTCCACCGACTATACCTGCTAGTTGTTCTGTAAGTTGTGAGTCAAATTGCAGAGTAATATCAAGTATATTCTGGTTTCCTACTACTATTTCTTGAGATTCAAACCCTATAAATTCAAAAATCAATATATCTTCTTGTCTTACATCAATCGAATATTTCCCATCAATATCGCAAACAACTCCTTTAATTGTTCCTTTTATTGTAACAGTTGTTCCTGGCAAAACCTCTCCAGTATCATCTCTCACAACTCCACTTACTGTTCTAGTATTTGTAGAATCCTTTCGCTCAATTTTTGGTTCGATTTTGTTTCTCGATTCTGATGAAGTGAATTTTGAAACTGTTTTTATTGCGGGCGTTTTCTCTTTCTTGCTTTGCGAGAAAGCAGGTTGAGTCAGCATCAATCCAGAGAAGAGACTTGCCATTGCCCATTTGTAGGGAACGGTAAAGCTTTCAGAAGTTTGGTAAGTTTTGTCAAGCTGATTTTGCGTGAATTTGCCACAAACATTTTTCTGGCTATTCATAATTCTGATGATTTCCCTATCCGATTTTTGGGTAAAGTCAATCACTTCTTTTTGGCAAGATTGACAGAAAGCACAATCCGTTTTCCCAGTCTGAGCCATCTTCTCCCAAGACTCTGTGCAAGGTTCTGCTATGGTAATTTTGTTTTTCATT
>JBLIFI010000048.1:0-17286 GCA_047633715.1 Flammeovirgaceae bacterium | reverse complement strand
TGCAGAGAATATTATGTTCTGAACAGGAAATAATAAGCCTTTTGCAAAAACAAGTAGATGCAATAAGCTAGCAATCAGACACTTATTAACTAAGTAACTTCTACAAGTTAAAAAGAAAATGCTATTCTTAAACAATAGAATACGAGTAGATATTCGCATTATGTGCTTTGTTGCTCGTTCATCATTACTAAACCACTTACTTATTCCTCTGAAAGCTACAATTACCATATTACTTTTGCTATTACATTTCAATGGCTACCCACAAAGCAAAACTGACTCCCTTAAAACCATAGGAAAACCAGATTCTTTTGTTGAGGAAATGTTAGATTCTGCAACAAAAAAACTATTGGACAAAGAAATAGAACTCATTAAGCACCAAAAGGAAAACGAACTGCTTAAAAGAGACAATGAATTATTAGAAAAAGATAAAGAGTTACAAACACTTAAAGACAAGGAAGAGTCAGAAGTAAGGCTTTTTCTGATAGGCATTGGCATATTATTTATACTACTAACTTTTGGATTTATAGTAGGCTATTTCAAACACAAAAAAGGAAATGCTCAACTCACTCGAAGAAATGAGGAAATATTAGAGAAAAACAGAGAGATTGCTTTGCAAAAGTCGAATATAGAAGCAAAGGTTGAGGAAGAAGAAAGAATAACTCAGGAGTTAAAAAATCAGCGATTCTTACTTCATCAGCAAAATAAGAAACTAAAGGACGCACAGGAAACCATTGCAAATCAGAATATTAAGCTCAAAACCTCCAATGTCGTTTTAGAAGAAAAATTCAAGCTCCGAACCAAAGAATTGGAAGATTCATTTGCAGAAATGATGAGCTTGCATCAACAATTAGATAATTATAGTTACCACTCCGCCCATGATTTAAAAGGCCCGATTGCGAGAATTATTGGGCTCTCTCGCATTGTCAAAATGGAAGAGAGAGCAGAGGAGTTAGCCTATAGCATTGGTTTATTAGAAGACGAGGCAAATAAAATGGGTGTATTCTTGGATAGAATAATCAAGGGATTGGAACTGAAAACAAAGCCACTTGAGCTAAAAACCATTAATCTTTCTGCATTTATCAAGGAGCTTTTTCATAGGTTTGAGAATGACTCAGAGAGATACCAACTTATCTCGTCAATTCCTCTTAATATAGAAATAGAAACTGACAAAGAACTGCTCACAACACTTTGTTCTAACCTGATAAGAAACTCTATTGATTATCAAAATCCAGAGAAAGAGACTTCATTTTTAAAGGTAAACTGCAAAAGAATTGGCGTTGGCTGGCTAGAGTTAAACTTTGAAGATAATGGATTTGGGATAAACCAAGAGGCGCAAGCTAAGATATTTGAAATGTTTTTTAAAGCTTCTGAAAATCACAAAGGTGCAGGATTAGGACTTTATGAAGCAAAATTGATTTCCCGAAAATTAGGCGGAGAGATACACCTCTCATCCTCTAACTCGCAAAGCACTTATTTTTGCATGAAATTACCCATTATGCACTTACAAGGCACAAAGAAAAAATTTCAAGGATAACACTTTAGAATGTGCCGTAGCTGACTATAGCCATTCTGTTGATTACCATTTTTGTCATCTACAACGTGTTCAATCACTCTGCCATCATAGCTAAAATCAAATCTGTTTCAATCAATATCTTACCACTTCAACCTTTCCATTTCCCCATTATCTAGCACTCTAGAATACTTTTCGCCTGAAATTCTCAAGCCTTCCGAGCTTCTCGGTGGGAAGTATTTATAGTTATCTGCGGGGTGCATTACATCAATGGCAATTACTTTTCCTTCGTAAAGAGCTTGTATTTTTCGTTGGATATTATGACCTACAATTACAGATTTCACGTTGAAATGATTCAATCCTTTTTCTACTTCTTCTTGTGTTAGGTCGTCTTTAAAATAACCTCTATACCAACAAATTCCTTTTTTGCTGGAGAGAATGAGTTGCTCTGTTTCTTTTCCAGCTTCTGGTCTGTAGGCTCTGCGGTAATTATTTCTAATGACTTGATTCACTTCATCCAAACTCATTTTTATATCTACCAAATCAGGGTGAATTCCTCCGTGGATGAACAGATTTCCATTGATAACTTCCATTGCATTTTTACTTGCCAGCCATTTTCCGAGCATAGAGTTCTCACCATACAATTCATATTGCTGTTTCTCCATGATGGAAGCGATGTGGAAATACTTTGGCGAGGCAGAAACAAAATTCCCTTGCATGTTTTTCAGTTCATGGTTTCCAATAATAAGATGCACAAATCCGCCTTGTTGGCTTGCTTCTAACTCTAACTTATAGATAAACCAAAGCAATTGGGTAGAGAAAAAGCCTCTGTCAACTAAATCTCCAACCAAAACCAAATGTCCTTTGCCAAAAATCCAATTTAGCTTGGAGTCAATTACTTTGCTGTGGATGAGGAAATCTCGGAATGCTTTATAATTCCCTTCCAAATCAGAGATTGCCACAATGTCACTTCCATCAGAATAAACTGTTTTGGGAATGGAGAAATTTGTTCTGATTGAGAAGTTAAAACTAGTTGAATCTAGCGGATAAAAACACTTTGCGGTAATTGCTGAGCCAATGCTGTAATTCTGTTTAGACACGCTAAAGCCGTCAGTTTTATTTCCTCTAATGTAATTTACACTCAGCACAGAATCGTTCTCATAGAAAATATGCGGACCTTCGCCATCCCAATTCATAGTCGCTTCATCGCCATCGTATTTTAGTGCGCCTCCGTATTCATAGGCGAGGGTTATCAAAACAATGAGTACTAATACGATGGTAATTAGCAGGTGTTTGAAATAAGTCAGCATGCCCTTTTTCATAGTCAATATTATTAGAAGTTTTCAAATGATTTCCAACAAACCTATTTTGGTAAAATTCTCAACAGAAATATATGTGATGAACTGACAAGCAATAGGGCTTTAAATCCACCAAACAACTACAAAGCTCCTTCATCACACTTTTTGGATAGTTTGAATATCAATAACAACCGTGTGTCAACATTTTTGTACGAAGGATTTAGCTTGATTATCATTGTGTATGAAACAATTAATAAAACGCATTAAAAGGCGAATACAGAAGAGTAAACATTGGATATTTTCGGGAATTGGAGGGTTAGTTTTAGTCGCTGTAGAAGAGTCTGAGATGCTTTTTAGCTTAGGTCTTTTAGTTTATGTTCCCACTTTATGCTATTTGGCAGTAAGAGATGTCAGATTATTGCTCAGACCGAAACAGCAAAATTCAAGTACAGAGTTGGTCTATTTACGAAGTCAAGCCATAGGTATTACAAAATGGATTGGAAAGAATAAACACTGGTTCTTTGCAGGAGTTGGAGGGTTTGTTTTGGTGCTTTTTGAGGAATTTGAACCCTTTTTCAGTATTTCCCTTGTCTGCTATTTTGCGTTCTTATTCTATTTGGCAATCCGAGATATTAGGTCTTTACTAAGACTGAAACATGAAAAATCAAGAACAGAATTATTGCATTTGCAGAGTCAGGTAAATCCACACTTTTTCTTCAATATGCTCAATAATTTATACGGATTGGTTGAGCAAGAGCCCAAAAAGGCACAATCAGTCATTTTGAAGCTTTCCGATATGATGCGTTACAGTATTTATGATGGGCAGAAAGATTGGGTAACTTTAGAGGAGGAAGTTGAATATTTAGAGAATCATATTGAATTGCACAAAATGCGCTACCATAAAAAGGTTCATACTCAACTGCATGTCGAACTAGACGAAGAACATACGAAAGTAATGCCTTTGTTATTTATTATCTTGTTGGAGAATGCTTTCAAACATGGTGTGGAGAAATTGAGGTCGGATGCTTTTGTAAGCGTAAGTCTGATTTCGGAAGGAAAGAATATTTGTTTTGAGGTAGAAAATAATTTTGATATTACCGATGAATCGACTGCGGGAATCGGATTGGAAAACTTGAGAAAAAGGCTAGATTTGGTCTATCCACGAAAACACGAATTAACCATTTCCGTATCGGAAGATGTATATAGAGCACAGTTAATGCTAATGCCATGATTAAATATCTCATTATAGACGATGAATACATTGCCCACAATATTATTCAGGGTTATGCTGATTTATTGCCAAATCTGAAACTCCAAAAAAACTGTTACGATGCCATAGAAGCACTCCAATACTTAAATGAAAACACCGTAGATTTGATTTTTTTGGATTTGAATATGCCCAAACTCAAGGGTTTCGACTTCCTAAAAACCTTATCAAACCCTCCGAAAGTCATTGTAACCACGGCTTACAGTGAGTTTGCCTTGGAAGGCTATGAGTTGAATGTGGTAGATTATTTGCTCAAACCATTCAGCTTTGAACGCTTCTTGAAAGCAGTAAACAAAGCGGTAAATACTTCAGATTCCCAACCATCTCCAGCCACTAAATCTTCTACTGTGAATGAAGTTGCGAAAAGCATTTTCCTCCGAAATGATAAAAAATATACTCAAGTCATGCTAGAGGATATTCAATATATTGAAGCTTCTGGGAACTATACGAAAGTAATTACCAATCAAGAAACGATTATTACCAGAGAGAAAATTTCAGATATGCTCTCAGTTTTGGAATCAGACAGCTTTTTGCGAATTCATAAATCTTTTGCGGTAGCAATTAGGCATGTCCGATGCATAGAAGGAAATCAGATATTCATAGACAAGCATATTGTGCCTATTGGAAAAATGTATCGAAGTAATTTGATGCAGATGCTGAAGTGAGTAGAATCAGTTTCTGATTTAGGCAAAGGTTATTGCTCATCGGTAAGTTCAATCAATTTAGAATAAAACCTCTCTCGCCAATTTTCATTCAGAATCTCTCTCGCTTCATTAAACCCAAGCGTTTCTGCTATCGCAAGATGTTTGTTTGAATTCCTCGAATCACCTATTGCCTGAAGGCAAACACCTAAAAAAAGATGAATCAAACCTAATTTGCTTTCTATTTTGAGTATAGCCTTCAACGGTTCAATAGCAAGATTATATTTTTCTGAAGTAACTAATTCATGTGCTCTTTTGAATTCTATAGCTAATGTTTTTATTTGAGATAGAAATATTACTTTTCTTTCAAATTTCGATTTACCTGCAATGGAATTAATTTCGGTTAACTCGAAGTAGTTGACAAGCCTTTCTTCTCCCATTAAAGTGGTTAGAATTCGAACTGGACGAACCTCACTCTTACTTGTACTTCCGAAAACTGTTTGATAATCTTTAAATGCCAGTTCAGATTCTTCAAGTTCGAAGTAGCAGAATAACCGTTTATAAATGGAATTTACATGGGTGTTATCATTTTTCAGAACAATACTGAAATAAAAAATAGCTTCTTGTAAATTATTTTTTCTTTGAGACAAAATACCCATTCCGTAGTTTGAAATTATTGATGATGGGTTGATTTGTATAGCTTTCTCAAAACACTCAGTCGCTAATTCATGCTTTTTCTCATCTAAATACAAAATTCCTAATTCATCAAAAAAGTAGGCATGTGTTGGGTTGATTTCGATTGCTTTCAGGTAATCTTCACGAGCTGAATCTGTCTGTTTTAACTTCTTATTCAAAATCCATGCTCGAAAATAGTATGCGTCTGCTACTTCGATTTTAGTTTTCGGAGGTATCATTCCAGAAAGGCTAATTGCTTTGGTGAAATACTCAATTGCTTTTTCTGGATTGCTATGTATGAGTTTACCTCCCAAATAGGTTGATTTGAGAAAACTTGCATAGCTGCGCATTACCTTGAATTTCTGGAACATAATTGTATTATGAATTTCGGTAAGTACAAAGAATCACTAATGATAAATTGATGCTCGATTTTCTATAATCTAAATCCTAAGAACAAAATATCATCAATCTGCTTATCCTTTTTCATCCAGCTTTTTAGTTCGTTTTCCAAAATAGCTTTTTGCTCATCGGCTGTTTTACTATGATTCTCCAACAAAGTTTGTTTGAGGCGTTTCTTGCCAAACTTCATTTTATTTTCTCCACCAAATTGATCTTGGTAGCCATCGGAAAAGAGATAGAACCAAGTTGGCTCGCTTCCTAACTCAATCTTATGAGATTCATAGCCGTCATGTACTTTCCCTTTATAGCCTCCAATGGGGAATTTATCTCCACGAATCTCTTTCATCTCCCCATTTTCGATATAAAGAACAGGGTTTTTAGCTCCTGCAAACTCAACCGTTCGTTTGTGTTCATCAATCACACAAATGGCTATATCCATTCCATCTCGCACTGTAGTAGAACTTTCTTGTTGGAGACGTTCTTTCAAATGAGTGTTCACATAATTGAGAATTTCATGCGGTTCGGAAATACCCAAAAGCCTTACTGATTCCGAAAGTAAATCGTTACCAATCATACTCATAATTGCCCCAGGAACTCCATGCCCCGTACAATCTACTGCGGCAATTACTTTTTTGGTAATGCCTTCCTTTTCAATCTCTGCAAACCAATAGAAATCTCCAGAAACAATGTCTCGAGGCTTAAAAATCATGAAAAAATCTTCAATAGAATCTCTAATCAATCCTTCGGAAGGCATAATTGCCTGTTGAATTCTTTTAGCATAATTGATACTTGCGGTAATGTCTTTGTTCTTCTTCTCAATAATTTTGAAGGTACTCTGCATTTGGTCTCTCTGGATTTCAATCTCCTCCCGCTTTTGCTCAATCTCATAAGTCCTTTCTGCTACCTTTTCTTCCAGCTCTCTAGTTACCTTTGTTTGGAGTTCTTGATTTTCTTTGAGTTGTTCAATTAGCTCGGTCTGTGCCTTGCGTTTTTCATGTTCATTCAACTTCATTCTATAGCCCAACCCTAAGGAAAAGAGTAGGATTTCTCCTAAAATCCCAATTTGAAATAAACTAATGAACTCAGCATTATTGGAAAGAATAAGAATTCCCACTCCTAAAAGAATACTAATCCACAGAAAGGCAGAGCCAATAGCGAAAAGGTAAGAAAGCCTATTTTTAAGTTTCGCAATAATCACAAACAGAATGACCAGTAAGAATATATTACTTACGAGTGTTTGAAGAATGGCGAAATCAGCAATCAACTTAATCTTAAAGAAAGCAAAGTGTACGAAAAGAGCAATTGCCAAAGTGGAAACCATCAGATAAATGGCAATCATAAAAACCTTATCCCATTTCGGAAGCAGTTTTGGTGTGTCCAAAAACCTTCGCATAAATAGGATGTAAAATACAGGATAGAGCATGGCGCCTATAATCCAGATGCTTTGCCAAAGGAGTACGCCTTCTTGAATTACAAACTCTCGGAGGAAATTATTTCTCGCAAATGGGTAAACTCCTATAAAGAAAACATAGAGAGAATAATACAAATAGGTTTTGTCTCTATTCAGAAAGAACAGAAGCATATTGTAGAGGAAAAAAATAAGTAAAACCCCATGAAATGCACCTTGCGTAAGGTTTCGCCATTCAATGGTTTTCCGCCATTGCTCAGGGTTTTGCAAATACAGTCCTATTTTCGGCTTGTAACCATCATCATTTTTGTACTTGATATAGATGGTTTTGGTCTCTCCAGCGTGCATCTCAAGCCTAACTTTACACCCTCTTCCTGTTGGGATTTCCTTCTCATATAAATCATAATGATGCCCCGCTTTTTTGAGTTTGAAACCCACGGCATCTTCCACATAAACATCTACGTAACTATTATGTCCCAAAAAGAGAAGCCACTCTCCATAACGCCCCATCTGGCTTTGTATGGTGATTTTCCCCCAATAAGTAGTACCTGATTTCAACTTGCCTTGTACTTGGGAAAATGGAACAAATCCAGCCTTTTTTATTCTAATATCATCTAATATTAAATCGCCTTTAGAGTCTGACAAAACCTCTAGCTGCTGGTTGAGGTCTAAAAACTTCTCTTGGTACTCATTAATACGAAAAATACCTGCCATTACTTGCAGGGAGGCAAACAGTAGCAAACAAACCAATGATACTCTCAACAGGGAATATGTATTTAGTAATCTAGAAAGCAAATTTCAACAGTTATTTTTAGGCGGTAATAAATTATGCCCAAAAATACTTTGAAGATTTATAATTACAATGGCTTTAGTAGTTTTTGTTCCACAGCAAGTAAGAAGATTGTATAAAAAAAACAATTACTACTCTATATCAAAATCAACTTTGTACCAAAGCCCCAATCTAATTATTCATCTAGGGCTGATACACGTTTCAAAGTCGCCACCAAATCCTAAAGTTATATCTGGCTTTACCTTTATTTGATTGAGATTCAGCACTTCTACTCTATACTTTTTGTAAAGGTGTGCCAAAGTGAATAGAATTTCTTGCAATGCAAGATTTCTTCCAATGCAAAACCTCGCACCTGTCCCAAAGGGCAAAAAAGCGTTATTTCTATGCTTGGGCGTGCTAAACCTGTCAGGAGAAAACAATTCTGGGTTCTCCCATTCTCTAGGGTTATTATGCAATCCGTGAATATTAATCATCACATCTCTTTCCGCTGGAATTTTGTAATCATCTAGCACTACACTCTGGTTTGTTTTTCTAAAAAACATCCATCCTGGAGGTAAAACTCTAAGCGTCTCCTTAATGACGTTCAATAAATAAGGCAATTTGAAAATGTCTTGAACGCCATTGAAGCTGGAATCAACTTCGTTCAACAATTTTTGCTTTACATCTTGATTTTTTTCAATAAAATAGATTGCCGAACTGATAGAATGTGCCGAAGATTCATATCCTGCAGCAACAAGCGTAGTAATTTCTCCTAGAATTTCCTCTTCCGATAAATTCTTACTTTTCAGTTCAAGGCTTAGTGCGGCATTCGAATTCCTGAACAGTTCAAGTAAGTTTTCTTTTACAATCTTGGTTTGCTCTTGCATGTTCCTCTTTATTTCGGAAGCATTTTTCCGCATATAAAAAGGGTTTCTCGAAAGAGATATAAACTCCATTACCGCATCTGTTCCTATCTGGATTTTGGCAATGGCATCTGCCGAAGGTTTTTCTCCAAACAGAAAATCTGATATGATTCTGACACTAATTTGCCTAACATACCCCAAGAGATTGAATGAGCTACTTTTTGGCCACTCTGAAAGCGTACTTTCAATATTTTCTGCATAATGTGGTAAGCCTAATTTTATTCTTTTATTGGAGAAGTGAGTAAGCAGTCTTTTCCTCTTTGCTGACCATTCAGCCCCTTCAGTAGTGAGAAGACCTTTTCCCAAAAAATGATTGAGCATAAGAGTCGCACTACTCAAAGAGAACTGATTCTCTCTATTGAGCAAAACTTTGTTGATTGAGTTAGCACTACTGATGACATAAACATCTCGAACACCTAACTTTGTCTGAAAAGCTTCTCCTTGTTCTTTATGATGCTTTGAAAGAAATGCCAATGGGTCAATGGCAAATTGGGCGGATTGTCTGAATTCGATTACTTTTGGGATAACTGTCCCTGTGAGTAGTGGCATGATAATGAAGGTTGAAATTTAAAGTTAATGAATGTGAACAATATCTGCAATAATAGTGAAACACATCTATCTCAACAAATTTCAATGTAAAAATTTGAGAGTGCCCAAACTATATAACTATTCCAGAGCAATAAACTAAGTTAAAAGAACTCATAATCGATATTTATAGATGTCTAAAAAAATAAAAACTGCCCATATTTGCCAAAATTGTGGCACAAATTACAGCAAGTGGACTGGCAAGTGCACCGCTTGCAACGAGTGGAACACGTTGGTAGAAGAAGTGGTAGCTGATGACTCCAAACCACAATTGGGAACTTGGCAGGGAACTACTAGCTCCAAACAGAAAAAAGCGGTTAGTAAACCTCAGAAAATCTCCCAAATTCAATACGAAGACGAAGAGCGGATTTTGACTAGCGACCATGAATTAAACCGAGTTTTGGGCGGTGGAATTGTAGCAGGCTCAATCGTGCTAATTGGTGGCGAACCAGGAATTGGGAAATCTACTTTGATGTTGCAAATTGCCAACAGTTTGGATTTCATGAAAGTGCTTTATGTTTCTGGCGAGGAAAGTGCCTCGCAAATAAAAATGCGTGCCGAGCGAATTGGAAAGAAAAACACGGGGATTTCCGACAATTGCTTTGTACTCACCGAAACAGTTACCCAAAACATTTTTACTCAGGTAGATGAAATCCAACCTAAATTATTGGTGATTGACTCCATCCAAACGCTTACTTCGCAACATTTGGAATCGGCAGCAGGAAGCGTTTCGCAAATTCGGGAATGCGCTATGGAGCTGATTAAGTTCGGCAAAGAAACTGGAACACCTGTCTTCTTAATTGGGCATATTACCAAAGAAGGCACTTTGGCAGGACCAAAAGTGTTGGAGCACATGGTAGATACTGTGTTACAATTTGAAGGAGACCGACACATGAGTTACCGAATTTTGCGAACTACAAAAAATCGTTTTGGCTCAACTTCCGAATTGGGAATCTATGAAATGCTTTCTGATGGATTACGCCAAGTCAGCAACCCATCGGAAATTCTGATTTCCCAAAGAGACGATGATTTGAGCGGAATTACCATTGGAGCAACACTTGAAGGTAATCGTCCATTACTTATTGAAATTCAGTCACTTGTATCTCCATCTGCTTATGGAACCCCTCAACGTAGTAGCACAGGTTTCGATGCAAAAAGATTGAACATGCTTTTGGCAGTTTTAGAAAAACGAGCAGGCTACAAAATCAATATGCAAGATGTTTTTCTGAACATCACAGGAGGTTTAAAAATTGAAGACCCAGCCATTGATTTGGCAGTTTGCACTTCCATCGTTTCCTCTCATGAAGATTATACGGTAAACAACAAAACTTGCTTTGCAGCAGAAGTGGGTTTGGGTGGAGAAATCCGAGCGATTAACCGAATTGAGAACCGAATTAGTGAAGCTTCCAAGCTAGGCTTTAAGGAAATATTCATTTCTAAATTCAACTTAAAAGGATTGAAAACAGAGAAGTTCGATATTAAGATTCATCCCGTGAGTAGGCTTGATGAGGTTTTTGAAATGCTGTTTTAGGTACTCTGTAAAACCACTTAAATAGTTCGAGAGTCCGCTCGGACTTACGATATAAATGGAAGTGTTAGCTTAAAAATGCCATAGATTTAACCATCGGAAAGGTCTGAAAAAGACCATTTCCGAGGATACAATTTTCTCTCTTATTGCTAAGCCTTAAAGTAGAATTAATCTTCCAGAGCATTTACCAAGAAAGTAGATTTTGTAGTGAGCCAAAGTAAGAAGAATAACATGCCAAAAGCCAAGTATTGGTAATAATAATCTTTGGTGTCTTTGTAGCGAGTTTCCTTGATTTCCGTTTTTTCGAGCTTATCAATTTGGTTGAAAACATCGCTCAAAGCATCTTGATTAGTGGCTTGGTAATACTTCCCGTTTCCAATCGTGGCGATTTCTGTAAGCATTTTTTCATCAAGCCTATTTTCAGCATATTGCGGATTCCCGAACATGTCTTTCCCAATAAGCACTTTGCCTTGTTTGCCCACTCCAATACTATAAATTTTGATTCCGTAAGCATAAGCCAACTTTGCAGAGGTAACTGGGTCAATGCTTCCCGCATTATTTTCCCCATCGCTCAGCACAATCATCACTTTAGATTCTGAAGTAGATTCTGTCATTCTGTTCACTCCAACGGCAATTGCACTCCCGATTGCCGTGCCTCCTTTGGGAATCATGGCAAAATCTATTGACTCAATCAGGCTATTGAGCATATCGTAATCGGTTGTGAGTGGCGCATAGGAAAGTGCATCGCCAGAAAAAATAACCAGTCCGATTCTATCTTGGAAACGCCCTTTTATAAAATCTGCCGCCACTTTTTTGGTTGCCTCCATCCTATTTGGTCTGAAATCTTTCAAACGCATAGATTCGGAAATATCCAAGACTAACATAATATCAATTCCTTCTGCCCATTGCTCCACTTGGTCATCGGTTTTTTGCGGACGAGCTAAAGCAATAATTAAGAATAGGAAACTTAAACTTAGTAGCACAGTTGGTAAAAATCGCAACAAAACCCATGGGCTTGATTTCACTTCACCTTCGGGAATTGCTATTGCCAGCTTCTGACGGAATTTAGCAAAAAGCAGTTTCCTAAAAATAAAAATAAAAGGAATTGCCAAGCCTGCCCACAAAACAAGCGGATTATTCCATTCAAATCCCTTGAATGTATCTGGACTTAACCAATTGATGCTGAACCAGTTCCAATCTTCCATATACTATTTTGAATTATCTAATTTTGGATTTATTGGATTTCACTTCCAACTGTGTTTTTCTTTTCTTCTGGAGTCGATTTTTTAAATTCATTCTCCAACATTTCCTCGTATTCTCTGTCAGTAAACTCTTTCAAGGCAGAGAGTTTCTGCTTGATATTGGTTTCCGATTTACCAGAATAGATTGCCTTATCCGTTTCACGAAGCACTTTTACCAACTGCGGATTTCTGATGAAGCTGTCAATTTCTTTGGTAGTGTAACTTTCCAAAGGCACATTCATCAAATCGCCTGTATATTTTTTCCATAAGGCAATGGGCTTGTCAAGTTCCTTGTTTGAACTTTCTGCAACTAGTTGTTCAAAACTGTTCATAAATCTACGATGCGCACTCTCCAACCGTCTCTTTTTGAAATATCCACGAACTTTACCGCCAAAAGAGAGGAAAACGATTACTACCAAAATCAGTAAAAACGCCAATCCAATCAGCAAGTATGGATAGTTGAATTCCTGTTTTATGTCTAGCAACGAAGTATCTTCAAAAGTTGCTTTGTCTTCTGGAATTGTCTTTACAATTTCCACCAACTGAATACTGTCTTTATCTGAGAACACCTTTTCGAGTTCTTCCGAATTTTTGGAAGGCAGAAGTATTGGAAGCGATAAATATTGAACTTTCTCCAATTCGTAAGTTGCCAATGTGTAGGCTACGCTATCGTAACTGCCCAAACTATCGGTTTGAGTGGGAAAAAAGTCTTTTTTTAATAACTCAAATGGAGTAAAATCATAGGTAGAATCAGGAAACACCACTTCGAGAGTGGATGAATGACGAAACACCAAAGAGTAAACCACAGGCTCTCCCAATTTCACTTCTCTTGCATGAAACCAGCCTTTTGGCACAGCATCTTGTGCAAAAAGCGGAAACCAGCCTGAAATAACAAATAGGAAACCAATAAGTAGCCTTATTGGGGAATGCGCATGAAATCGTTTTGAATCGAATTTTTTCATCTTAGCAAAAATAGAATTGCCAATTGAATGTGTGCATTTTAAGACAGGATTTTGCTATTAAAAAGAGTTAAAAGAGGTTTGTTAATAATTGAACAGCATTGTTCTTTTCTTCCACCCATTCTTTAAAACTCAAATTCTTTTATAAAAATATCATTCCAATTTCTTTTATCTAATTCACTAGAACTCTGTTTTTTAACAATCTCCGAAAATTCTTTTCTTCCCATCATTTCCGCTCCCATACTTTCTAGGTGCGGGTTATGTACTTGGCAATCAATGATCTCGTAATTGAGCAAAGCCAAGTTTTTGGCTAGGGAAATGAACCCGAACTTAGAAGCATTACTCACTCTGGAGAACATAGATTCCCCAAAAAAGCACTTACCCAGATTCCCACCATATAATCCACCCACTAATTTTTCTCCTTGCCAAACCTCTACCGAATGTATAAAACCTTGCTTGTGGAGTTGGAGGTAGGAATCTATAATTTCCTCAGAAATCCAAGTACCTTGCTGGTCGGGGCGGTAAATTTCTTTACAACCATAAATCACGCCCAAAAAATCTTGATCGTAGGTAATTCGGAACTCATTTCTCCTAAATAATTGTTTCATGCTCTTGGAAACCTTGATTTCCGAAGGGTAAATAATACAACGAGGATCAGGCGACCACCAAAGAATGGGTTCTTCTGGATTGAACCATGGGAAAATTCCGTGTGAATAAGCATTCAGAATACGATTAGGTTGCAAATCGCCACCAATTGCCAAAATCCCAGAAGGATTTGCGAAATGAACAGGCGGGAAAGAATAATCATTGGAACTCAACTCAAAAATGGGCATCTTTTGTAGAATTGCGTATTTATGGATTTGCGAAATAGCGAATTATGCTGAAAGAAAATCAGGCTTTTGCAAATTACAAAACCCTCACACTTTCGCAAAAAATAAGATTTTGGAAGTAGTTTACGAGGCTTTTCAACAAAAACTATATTTGCCGTGAGACACGCCAAAAAGGAGAGCTGTCAGAACTGAGGTTCTGACAGGCACGGTAAACTTTTGCGTATTTCAAAATGAAAAAATAGTTGGGTAGAGCAATAACAACTTTTTTGGGCGCATCTCATTTTGTCGCAATAAATTAAAAGGCACTTTTTAAATGAAATAATGGAGTATTATGAATGCTAGGCATCTAATAAAACCAACGTCTGGCAGGGTTTTCAACCTCTGCCAGCGTATATTTTTTAGTGTGCGACATTTTGAGATGCGCCCACTTTTTTTTCCATTCGACTGAAGTCGAATATACATTATCAACTAGCCAATTGCTTGCTTCAAATCGGTCAATAAATCATCAATATCTTCAATTCCCACACTCAATCTAATGAGTGATTCTTTCAAGCCTGCTTTCTCTCGCTCTTCTTTGGGAATGCTGGCGTGAGTCATACTTGCCGGGTGTCCTGCTAAAGACTCCACTCCACCTAGAGATTCTGCCAAGGTGAAAAGTTTGAATTTCTCCAAAATCGCCACAGCAGCCTCTTTCTTATTTCCTTTCAAAGTAAAAGAAACCATTCCCCCAAAGTCCTTCATTTGCCTTTTGGCAATTTCATAGGTTGGGTTTTCTGGCAAACCTGGGTAATTTACTTTTTCTACTTTAGAATTAGCTTGTAAAGCTTTCACAATTGCCTGTGCATTTTCGCAATGTCTCTGCATACGAATATGGAGCGTTTTGACTCCTCTCAACACCAAAAAACAATCTTGCGGACCGGGAATGGCACCACAAGCATTCTGAATAAAAGCAATTTCTTTTGCCAACTCATCATCATTCGTAATCAATGCACCCATTACTGTATCTGAATGTCCACCCAAGTATTTGGTGACAGAATGGAGTACAATATCTGCTCCTAAATCGAGTGGGTTTTGCAGGTATGGAGTGGCAAAAGTATTGTCAACAGTTAAGATTAAATTACTTTCTTTGGCAACCTTGGCAAAAGCCTCAATGTCAATAATATTCATCAACGGATTGGTTGGAGTTTCCACCCAAATCATTTTTGTATTCTCATTGATATATTCATCAATTCCATCAGTCGAATCCATTGGAATGAAATGGAATTTGATTCCATATTTGGCAAACACCTTCGTAAAAATTCGGTAACTCCCACCATATAAATCATTGGTTACAATTACTTCATCACCTGGATTTAGCAATTTCATAACTGTATCAGTCGCTCCCATTCCAGATGAGAAACAAAAACCATGTTTGCCATTTTCCAAGGATGCCAAACTTTTTTGCAAAGCATCTCTTGTTGGGTTGTGAGTTCTGGCATATTCGTAGGTTTGATGCGCTCCGAAAGTGGCTTGTGCGAAGGTACTTGTTTGGTAAATTGGAGTCATAATCGCTCCTGTGCTTGGGTCTGGTTCAACTCCTGCATGTATTACTTTTGTCCCGAATTTCATATTCTATTGTTTGTAAGATTTCAAAATTGAATTAAATGTAATTCATGTTATGCAGTTTTTCAAAAGGGTATGTATTTCTTTGGTGCGTAAGGCATGCACCAAATCCGAAAGATTGAAATGATTTATTTACTCAGATAATTAGTTGAACTACATTTTGGTTCTTTGACAAATCCTGTGGTTGAGTTTAGATTGATGATTTCAAAACTTAAATAATAAACGTTTTAAGTAATTTCATAGTTTTTTTGCGTATAAACTAAATGTCACAGGATTTGTCAAAGAACCTACATTTTTTAAAATTTATGGAGACTTCTTGATGAAAAGTTGAGCCGAGCAATTTATAATCACAGGATTATAGCGAACATAGCAACTAGCCATTAGCATATCAGGAGTTGGATTTCAGCACAAAGTGAACATAGAGTTGAACTCCAAACAGATTAGTTATGACAAAGGAAGCGGTTGTGGGAACTACCAAGGAGCTTACCGCTTAAATGGTAAATGGATTTTGAACAGCTTTGATGGGGAAGAACTGGAGGGAATACAAAAGCTGCCAAGCTTGAATTTGACACTTGATGGAAATCGGTTCTTTGGATTTGATGGTTGTAATAGAATATTTGGTCAAATTTCTTTTTCGGAGAACCAAATATACTTTGATTATTCAACCTCTAATACTAAAACCTGTTCAACTACAAGTTTTGCATCTATTTTCAATCGGACACTAGATAATAAAACACTCAGCTTCCAATTACTATCTGATGAAATAGGTATTCTTTCTAATAATGAAATTGAGTTAGAATTTATGAGAGAGAAATAGAGACCTCTCTTAAATAGCAGAAAACCCTACACAAGTTTATTTGTGTAGGGTTTTCTGCTATTTAGATTTTCAACTTCATCTTCCTAAAATATCCCCCAACCATCGTCATAATTATCTGATGAATCGAAAGAATCTACCCAGCTGACAAAGAGTTTTCGAAAATTTTCTATTTCATCTCTCAGTAGTTGAATGTAATCATTTTCAGACAAATTCTCTGCTCGGCAAAGCGAGGTCTGCGCTTGGAGTTCGCAAGCTGCTAATTTGATAAGCACCGCATTTTCCATTCGGATTCGGTAAATCCCAGCTCCTTCTGTACCTGCAATCTTAGCTCCGAGTACATAGGCATTTGCCAACATTTGCTCACGAATATGGAACTTATCGTCTTCCTCTTCAATACTTTCGATTAAAGCATGAGTGATTTCTGCAATCTCCATCGCCTTTTTGAAAATCGGCATTTGCTTGTGCGGACTTTCCATTTGCTAATCAATTTGAATGATATATGAAACCTCGGTAATATTCCCTATTGTGTCCTCAATCAGAATTGTAAATATATAGTCTCCAACAAGTCTACTTCCATCTGAATTAGTTGGGAAGCTAAATAAATCAACCGGAATTAAATCATCTAGTTGAACAACAGTAGGAGTATTCTCCACTACGGGCGTGAAAGGTTCATTCGTACTATTAGGCCTCTCCCAAATAAACTCTATAGAATTAATGCCTATATCATCCTGAACTTTCCCCGAAGCTATCAAATAACTTACAACAGGTATAGCTTCTGCACGAACAATAACATCGGTTGCATTAAATATCCCTCCATCAGATACATTAATAAAA
>JBLIFI010000047.1:0-17319 GCA_047633715.1 Flammeovirgaceae bacterium | reverse complement strand
AATGGAAATTGATGGTTTGGATAAGTTGAAAGGGAAATGATTGGTTGATTTGATGATGTGGTAATGTGTTGATGAAAAAACGAATCAGGATTCACAGGATTTTTGGATTAGACAGGATTAGACAGGATTAGATTTTAGTGGATTTGAGATTCTTTTTCTAATCCGCCAAAACACGGAATTTCCAATTCTCAATTCCATTGACTTCTCAATTTTTTAAACTTTACCATTTTACTTTCTTTCTATTTTACTACTTGAATTGTATCAAATTAATTTACTACTATAACTAAAAATGCTATGAGAAAATCAGTTTTAATGTTCGCTTTTGTCTTTGTTTCATGTCTTGCTTCCAATTCGGTTTTTGCCCAGAGCAAAAGTGTGAAAGCATTTTATGAATCGCAGAAAGATAAAGACCACGATGTTTGCGTAACTATTTCGGGCAGTTTCCTAAAGTTCCTTTCCAGATTGGATATTGACGATGATGACATTGATGTGGATTCCAAGAAGTTGAGAAAGGCAGTTGACAAAATCAATGATTTAATGATTCTTTCCATTGACAAAAGCAGAATTAATCGGTCTGTGATTTTAAGTTTGCAGAAAGCGGTAAACAGAGAAGGTTACGAAGATTACCTAATTGTGCGTGAAGGAAGTAAACTGACTAAATTCATGGCGAAAGAAAAAGGGAACAAAATTATCAGCCTAATTTTGGTTGCCGAAGGAGATGAGAATTATACGGTACTAGAATTCAACGGGGAAATTGACCCAGAAAGCCTTTCCAATATGTCAGACGATTATGATATTAAAGGCTTGGACGATATGAAGAAAGTGAAGAAGAAGAAATAGTCGTGAGTCTTTAGTACAAAGTCTATAAAAACCAGCCAAGCTAATGAGAATAGCTTGGCTGGTTTTCTGTTATTGCATTTGGTTGGATTTTACTTGTTGAGTTTTCATTATATTTGAACTACCTGTTCCATATAAACTAGATGATTAAAATGTTTCAGAGCACAATTACCATTGAGCATCGGCACAAGAAATTTGTCCAAAAAATATGTGAAACAGAGGAGGTTTTAGGTTTGTCTAAAAATGGGAAATATGCTGTTTCTGAATCTGTGAAATACGAAACTGATGATAACAATCCTATAACTTTATTGTGCTTTTGGGCTGAAAAGGTAAGAGCAAGAGCTTGCATCAAATCTAATTAGAATGATTTTGAAATCAGTAGTATTTCACTTGCTAATTTTATTGAAAATTGGTGTTGGGGAATTCATGAAAAAGGCGAACTAGTTGGGACTGCTTTCGATAGTAATTTGTTTGGGCATGAAATTGAGCCATTGGATTTGGCAATTGAGATTGTTGATGAATTAATTCGGAATGATAAGAAAATTAATTTTAGTCAGTTTAATAGTTTACAAGAGATAAGGGAAATATTGATTTCCAATCTAGCATAAAAATAAGGCGTTATGAACATAGAACAATTTAGAGGGTTTACTTGTCTGAATTGCAACCGTTGTAGTTCTTAATTTTTTGCATTTCAAAAAAAACTCACTACGTTTGTCCTATCAATGCAGTACATCGAATCTACATATCAGCAAACTCCAAAAAGTCAACTAACAGTTGATGCTGGTATTTCTATGTCCTATTCAATAAGGATGAATAGGCCCGCTTGGGTCTAAAATAATTTGCAGGACACCCGTGTTCTGTCCTTTTCGAGCATACTTCAAATTCTATTTATCATTTTCAGCCATTCAAATCTCTGAGCGGATTGAAATCTAATTTGCATTTGCCATGCAGTTACAAATTATTGTAGCAACCCAGCAACACTCTATTTTTGCCGAAGCTATTTGCGAAATGATGCAAGAAGCAGCAAAAGTACGTGGCACTGGAATTGCCAAAAGAAAGCCAGCATACATCCGACTCAAAATTAAGGAAGGGAAAGCTGTGATTGCCTTAGATTCAGACAAGGCAGTCGGTTTTTGTTATATCGAAAGTTGGGAAAACGAGAAATACGTTGCCAATTCTGGCTTGATTGTCCACCCTGATTATAGAAAATTAGGGCTGGCGAAAGACATCAAAAAGGCAACATTCCAACTCTCTAAAAAGAAATTTCCCAATTCTAAATTGTTTGGTATTACCACCAGCTCGGCAGTAATGAAAATCAACTCGGAATTGGGCTACAAACCCGTTGGCTATTCTGAATTGACTACCGATGAAAAGTTCTGGAAAGGTTGCCAAAGTTGTACCAATTTCGACATTCTGCAACGCACAAACCAAACAATGTGTATGTGCACGGCAATGGTCTGCGATTTAAAATCTATCCCCACAGAAGAAGAAAAAGTAAAAACCAAGAAAAGTTGGAGAGATTTCTTTCAGAGGAGAACTGGAAAAAGGAAGAAGGAGGAAAGAGAAAAGACTCTATAGCAAGCCTCTAATCTACTACGAATTGCTTGTCTGATTTGTAGCTCCGCTTTGGAAACCTTACTTGAACCCTGAAATAAAAAAACATTTAATCGGAAATGAGCAAAGGTCTTTCTCTTTGTTCTTTCCTCCTTATTCTAATTGAAATGAAAAATAATAAAGTAGTACTCGCTTTCAGTGGAGGATTGGATACTTCCTATTGCGTGAAATACCTGAAACACGAGAGAAACCTTGAAATTTATTCTGCCGTGGTCAACACGGGTGGATTTTCTGAGTTGGAAATTGATGAAATAGAGCGGAAAGCCAAGTATTTGGGAGTGAACAGTCATATAGCTCTCAATAAAGAAGAAGATTTTTACGAACGAGTCGTTAAATATTTGATTTTTGGAAACGTACTCAAGAATAATAGTTATCCGTTATCAGTTAGTGCAGAGCGAATTAGCCAAGCAATTGCCTTGGCAGAATATGCCAAATTGGTTGGTGCAAGTTACATTGCCCACGGGAGCACAGGAGCTGGAAATGACCAAATTCGGTTCGATTTAGTATTCCAATTGATTGCTCCAGAAATTGAAATTCTCACGCCAATCCGAGACCAATCGCTTTCCAGAAAAGCGGAAATTGCCTATTTGGAATCTTATGGAGTTGAAACTGATTGGAAAAAAGCGCAATACTCAATCAATAAAGGAATTTGGGGAACGAGTGTTGGCGGAGCGGAAACTCTGACTTCCGACAAACCACTTCCCGAAGAAGCTTTCCCAAGTCAGTTGGAGGCAAAAGAGCCTGAGAATTTAGAATTGGAGTTTCAAAAAGGTGAGTTGGTTGGAGTCAATGGAACGCAAATGAAACCATTGGAAGCCATTAGAAAAGTAGAGAAAATCGCCAGCAAATTCGCTATTGGGCGAGATATTCATGTAGGAGATACAATTATCGGAATCAAAGGACGAGTAGGTTTTGAAAGTGCCGCACCGAGTATCATCATCAAAGCACATCATACTTTAGAGAAACACACTCTTTCCAAATGGCAATTGCATTGGAAAGAGCAGTTGGGTAGTTGGTATGGAATGTTCATTCACGAAGCTAAATACTTTGACCCAGTAATGCGGAATATTGAAACATTTTTGGAGGACTCTCAAAAGAATGTAACTGGAAAAGTATTTGTAAAGTTGTTTCCCTACCGATTCTCAATTGAGGGAATTTCCTCAAAGCATGATTTAATGACTTCCGATTTCGGGCAATATGGAGAAACCAACAAGCAATGGTCTGGCGAAGATGTAAAAGGCTTTACCAAAATCATGACGAATTCCATGCAGATTTTCAACCATGTAAACGGTAGTGATTAGTGAGTATTTGGTAATGAGTACAATGATTTTCGTAGCGGACAACCTCTAGGTTGTTCGGAATCTGAAATTGGTTTTTATTGCAGACCTTTCAAAATAAATCCTTGTACACCGTTCTAGAAAAACGGTTTTATGTACTTCGCTCTGGAAGAGCGAAGTACATAAAAGAAATAAATCTGGATTATGAAGTACATCTAGTTTTTTCTAATGTCTAAAATCTAATCTCTCATATCTTTTTAGAATTATGAAAATAAAAGCAGGAATTATTGGCGGTGGCGGTTATGTGGCAGGCGAGTTAATTCGCTGTCTGCTCAATCACTCAAAAGTGGAAATTAGTTTTGTGCAGAGCAAATCGCAAAGTGGGAAATGGATTTCCGAAACTCATCAGGATTTACTCGGAAGCACAGATTTGCAGTTTTCAAGCGAAATTGATTCGGAAGTTGACGTAGTTTTTCTCTGTTTAGGACATGGAAATTCAAAACAGTTTCTGGAACAAAATCAGGTTGGCGAAAATACTAAAATCATTGATTTGAGTAACGACTTCCGACTCCAGAAAGATGCTGTTTTCAAGCTTCTGGTTCAAGCCTCTGAACCTAACTCAACAGCTTTGCAAACTCACCACAATAGAAAATTTGTGTATGGATTGCCAGAATTGAACAAGGCTGAAATTCAGAAAGCAAATTCGATTGCCAATCCAGGTTGTTTTGCCACGGCAATTCAGTTGGGTTTATTGCCATTGGCAAAAGCGGATTTGCTCAATCAAGATGTTCACATTCATGCAATTACGGGTTCGACTGGTGCTGGGCAATCTTTGAGCGCAACAAGTCATTTTAGTTGGAGGAATAATAATGTTTCCATTTATAAACCATTCAGCCATCAGCATTTGGGCGAAATTGAGGAAAGTGTAATTTCATTACAATCTAACTTCGATTCAGAACTCAATTTTTTGCCAGTGCGTGGGAATTTCACACGAGGAATTTTTGCTTCGATTTATATGAAATCTGATTTATCAGAAGTCAAATTGAAACAGCTTTTTGGGGAGTATTACCAAGATGAGCCGTTTACTCAAGTCAGTCTGAATCCTATTCACCTCAAACAAGTTGTGAACTCCAACCAATGCTTTTTGCATGTACAGAAAACTGATGGTAAAGTATTGATTACAAGTGTAATAGATAATTTGCTGAAAGGGGCAGCAGGTCAGGCAATTCAAAATATGAATTTGATGTTTGGATTGGATGAATCGGAAGGTTTGAAGCTGAAAGCAGGAGGATTTTAAGAATTAACAACGTAGAGACAGGGCATGTCCTGTCTGTTGAATACAGATGGATTTCGATTTATTGAACATCAGAATAAAGACTACTACAATTGAGCCTTAGGAACGGTGATTAAATAAATAGCTTCTTTATCGAAGTTTGTTTTTGAGGCTAGTCTAGGCAAAAATTGCAGTCATAGCATCGCTATGGCGAGATTTTTAACGAAGAATAGACCAAAAAGAAACAAGAGAAAAAGCGCATTTATTTAATCTCCGTTCCTTATGCATGTGCGAGAAGTGAATCTCGGACTACTAAAACAGTCTTGGTACTCGAAGCCGAGTCGCACTAATACTTACTACTCAATACTAAAAAATGAAAACTTTCAATGTTTACCCACGTTTCCGAATCGACCTTGTGAAAGGCGAAGGTTGCTATGTTTTTGATTCGGAAGACAAGAAATATTTGGATTTATATGGTGGCCATGCCGTGATTTCTATTGGGCACAGCCATCCGCATTATGTGAAGCGAATGACTGAGCAAATGCAGAAAATTGGTTTCTATTCCAACTCAATTCTGATGCCTTTGCAGGAAGAATATGCCGAGAAATTGGCAAGACAAAGTGGTTATTCTGATTACGAATTATTCCTTTGCAACAGCGGTGCGGAAGCCAATGAAAATGCACTAAAACTGGCGTCTTTCCACAATGGAAAAAAGAAAATCATTGCCTTCAAAGGCGGTTTTCATGGCAGGACCGCAAGTGCATTGAATGTGACTGATAATCCGAAGCTTTCTGCTCCAATTAACCAGCAAAATTTTGAAGTGGAGTTTTTGAAACTCAATGAGGAGGAACCGTTAAAAAAAGCATTGGCGGTTGGAGATGTTTGTGCCGTAATTGTAGAGGGAATTCAAGGAGTTGGCGGATTGAATGCTCCGACTGTGGGGTTTTTAGAATTGATTTCCAGAGAATGCAAAAAGCACAATACAGTTTTAATTCTTGATGAAATTCAAAGCGGGTTTGGGAGGACAGGCAACTTCTTTGCACATCAAATTGCCAAAATTGAACCCGATTTAATTTCCATGGCAAAAGGAATGGGAAATGGCTTTCCGATTGGCGGAGTTTTAATCAATCCGAAAATCAAGGCAAACTTCGGAATGTTGGGGACAACTTTCGGGGGAAATCATTTGGCCTGTGTGGCTGGGTTGAGTGTGTTGGAAGTCTTGGAGGCAGCAAGTTTGATGGAGAATGCACGAAAAATAGGGGAATACTTGACAAATGAACTGAAGCAAAATCCACAAGTAAAAAAAGTAAAAGGCAGAGGCTTAATGTTGGGAGTGGAATTCGACTTTCCAATCAAAGAACTCCGATTGGAATTACTCCATAAACACCAAATATTTACTGGTTCATCTGCTAACCCGAACTTGTTGCGGATTCTTCCTCCGTTGAATATTACAAAAGAGGATTCCAAAGCATTTTTGAAAGCATTAAAAAATGTAGCGTACAACCGCTAGGTTGTACGTAGTTGGCAAGCTGGAGCTTGCCAACTACGAAAATTAAACCAATAAAAATTATAACTATGAAGAATTTCATATCAATAAAAGATATAGAACACCCCAGCGAGTTACTTTCACTTGCTCAGAAGGTGAAGCAAAATCAATTTGGATTCAAGCAATTTGGGGAGAATAAAACATTAGGATTACTATTTTTCAACCCAAGCTTACGAACTCGACTCAGCATGCAGAAAGCAGCCATGAGTTTGGGAATGAATGTAATGGTGATGAACATCAATTCCGATGGTTGGCAGATTGAATTGGAGGATGGAACGGTGATGAATCAAGGCTCGCAAGAACACATTAAAGAGATGGCGAGGGTGGTTTCCCAATACTGCGATTTTGTTGGAATTCGCACTTTTCCAGCGTTGAAAAGCCAAGAAGATGATTATAATGAGCTGATTTTGAGTAAGTTTTTGAAATATGCTACTGTTCCTGTTATTTCTTTGGAAAGTGCCACGCTTCATCCACTGCAATCTCTGGCAGATTGGCTGACTATTGAAGAACACAAACCAAAAGCAAAACCTAAAGTAGTTTTGACTTGGGCGCCACATCCGAAAATTCTACCTCAAGCAGTTGCCAACTCTTTTCTGGAATGGATGAAATTTGCTGAGGTAGATTTGAGTGTCACACACCCAAAAGGCTATGAACTTTCTGAGCAGTTCACTAAAGGAGTTTCCATTATACATAATCAAGACGAAGCGTTGGAAAATGCAGATTTTGTCTATGCGAAAAACTGGTCTTGTTTCCAGAATTACGGAACTCGAATGGAAGGTTTTGATGATTGGCAAATTACCGAAGAGAAGATGAAATTGACCAACAATGGGAAATTTATGCATTGCTTGCCAATCCGTAGAAATGTAGTTGCTTCCGATTCGGTTTTGGACAGCGAAAATTCCCTCATCATTCAGCAAGCAAACAATCGTGCTTTTTCTGCACAAGCTGTTTTATTAAAGCTCCTCCAAAATGAAATCTAAACTAACAATCGTAAAAATTGGCGGAAAACTGATTGATGACTCAAGCTATTTTGATGCGTTTATGAATGAATTTTCCAAGTTGGAAGGAGATAAAATTTTGATTCATGGAGGTGGAAAAATTGCCACGGAAATGAATGCTAAATTAGGCTACGAAACCAAAATGCATGAAGGGCGCAGAATTACCACTTCCGAAAATTTAGAAGTAGTGGTGATGGTTTATGCAGGCTTGCTCAACAAGCGAATTGTGGCAGCTTTGCAAGCTAGAAATTGCAATGCATTGGGTTTGTCTGGCGCAGATGGAAATGTGATTCTGGCTTCAGAAAGACCAAAAGAACCAATTGATTTTGGGTGTGTTGGAGATTTAGAAAAGATTGACTCGGAGTTGATAAATTTGTTTTTGGATAAGGGAATCGTACCAGTATTTTCTGCCATTAGCCATAATGGAAAAGGGCAACTCTTGAACACTAATGCCGATACAATGGCTTCGGAAATAGCAATTTCCTTAACTAAATCGTATCAGCAAATTGAATTGATTTACTGTTTTGAAAAGAAAGGTGTTTTGTTGGATTTGGAAGAGGAAAGCTCTGTAATTGAACAAATAAACGTGAAGGAATACGAAGATTTGAAATCTAAAAAGGTAATTCATGAAGGTATGTTACCAAAGCTCCAAAATGCTTTTCATGCAAAGGGAAATGGAGTTTCAAAGGTGAAAATTGGCAGTTTGTGGAGTATGAATAATAAGGAAGAGGTTTGTACCGAGATAACCTGATTTTCTTCAATCCAGAAACTCTGTCAGGGTTTCAAACCCTGACAGAGTTGAACTAACAAATGAACCAATATGAAGAGTCCAACTACAAAAAGTGCGATCCAATTACTCCAAAACCTAATCCAAACCTCTTCTTTTTCGGGAGAGGAACAGGAAACTGCGAGTCTGATTGAAAATTGGTTGCAGGAAAAGGGAATTGAAATCCAACGAGAGCACAATAATATTTGGGCTTTCAACAAGTGTTTTGATTCAGGTAAGCCAAGTATTTTGCTGAATTCCCACCATGATACAGTTCGCCCAAATTCTGGTTATACGCGAAATCCGCACGAAGCTAAAATTGAAGATGGAAAGCTATTCGGATTGGGAAGTAACGATGCAGGTGGTTGCTTGGTTTCCTTACTTTCTACTTTTGCCTATTTCTACGATAAAGAAAATTTGAAATATAATTTGGTGATTGTTGCCTCAGCAGAAGAGGAAAACTCTGGCCCAAATAGTTTGCGAAGTGTTTTAGATAAATTGCCCAACTTCGAGTTTGGAATTGTGGGAGAACCTACGGAAATGAACTTGGCAATTGCCGAAAAAGGCTTGCTCGTTTTGGATGGCTACGCAAAAGGAATTGCTGGACATGCGGCTCATGAAAACACGCAAAATGCCATTTACCAAGCCTTGGAAGATGTAGATTGGATTCGGAATTATGAGTTTGAGAAGGTTTCGGAAATGTTGGGCAAAGTAAAAATGAGTGTCACACAAATTGAAGCAGGCAAACAGCACAATCTCGTTCCCGCTTCCTGTCATTTTGTGGTAGATGTTCGGTTGAATGAGCATTATTCTAATCGAAAGATTTTCGAGTTCATCAGCTCCAACACAAAAAGCGAAATCAAGGCAAGGTCTTTCAATCTTAACTCCTCTTTCATTTCCAAATCGCACCCAATTGTGCAGGCTGGGCTTGGATTGGGAAAGCAAACTTATGGCTCACCAACACTTTCCGACCAAGCCGTTCTGGATTTTCCTTCACTCAAAATTGGCCCAGGAGTTTCTGCCCGCTCGCATAGTGCCGATGAGTTTATTGAGATTCGGGAAATTGAGGAAGGAATTGAAATTTATAAGCAATTGTTGAAAGCGATTCTTTGAGAAAAGAGAAAATAACAAGAAAAAAAGATAACGAATTAGTCCCAAAGGGATGACATAAGTTTAGCGTAGTACGTAAGCTACGTGATTAGTGAATCTAGGTTGAGAAACCTTGATTAGCAAAATAATAGATTTAGAATATAAAAATAAAACCGAGTTTAAGTTTTAGTCTCACTACTTGATACTCACTACTCACTACTCACTACTAATTTTATGAAACTCTGGGATAAAGGATATACAGTTGATAATGCTGTGGACAAATTTACGGTTGGGAAAGACCGAGTTTTGGATTTGAAACTCGCCAAATTCGATGTATTGGGAAGCATTGCCCACGCCAAAATGTTGCATAGTATTTCAATTCTGAGCCAAGCTGAACTAGATGATATTTTAGTTGGATTGAGTGAAATCCAACAGGAAATTGAAAATGGAAGCTTCACAATTGAGGAACAATTTGAAGATGTGCACAGCAAAATTGAGTTTGAGTTGGTGCAACGAATCGGAGAGGCAGGAAAGAAAATCCATACGGCTCGTTCTAGAAATGACCAAGTTTTGGTGGATTTACATTTGTATGTGAAAGAGGAAATTTCCGAAATCAAGGAATTACTCAAAAAGCTGTTTTCTAGGCTGATGGAACTAGCGTCAACACACAAAGCTAAGTTGATGCCAGGTTACACACATTTGCAAGTTGCCATGCCTTCTTCTTTCGGAATGTGGTTTTCTGCTCATGCCGAAAGCTTGATTGACGATTTGATTTTGCTGAATGCTGTCCATAAAATTAGCGACCAAAATCCATTGGGTTCTGCTGCAGGTTATGGTTCGTCTTTCCCAATCAATCGGCAACTAACTACAGAGTTATTAGGTTTCGAGACATTGAAGTACAATTCTGTTGCGGCACAAATGAGCCGTGGAAAATTGGAGAAAACAACCGCTTTTGGTTTGGCTTCTGTAGCAGGAACACTTTCCAAATTGGCTTCGGATGTGTGTTTGTATATGTGTCAGAATTTCAATTTACTAGGTTTGCCAAAAGAGCTTACCACAGGTTCTAGCATTATGCCACACAAGCAAAATCCTGATGTTTTCGAGCTGATGAGAGCAAAATGCAACCAAATCCAAAACCTGCCTGCGGAAATTATGCTAATTACCAATAATTTAACCACAGGCTATCATCGAGATTTCCAGCTCCTCAAAGAAAAACTGATGGATGGAATTGATAATCTGAAAGACAACTTAACTATTTGCGAGTTCATGTTCCAATATATTATTGTCAAGGAAAATGTGCTGGATAATCCAATTTACGACTATTTATATAGTGTGGAAGCTGTAAACAAGTTAGTTTTAGAAGGAATGAGCTTCCGAGAAGCGTATCAAGTTTTGGGAAAACAAATCTCCGAAGGTGATTTCCAACCTGAAAAAGAAATAAACCATACGCACGAAGGAAGTATTGGCAATTTGTGTTTGAATGAGATTTGGGAGAAATTTGAGAGAGAGTTTTGAGTGTTTTCTTATTCTTGAAATTTAACTCTCGAAACTTTATTGCTTTTTCCAATATGCCATTATGATATTAAAAATCTGAATTATCATACCACTATACAAAAGCGAAATTGTGCCTGTCAGAACCTCAGTTCTGGCAGTTCTCAGATTTTCAAATCCGAGGAAAATGTATAGTAGTATGCTGAATTATATAAATAAAGAAGAAGGTAATCGAGAGCCTTTCATTTTGAGACAAAACACTCAAGTTTATGAAAACAGCTTGGGTGTTTTGTCTTTTATTGCATTCGGTTGGATTTTGCCGACATTTCTCACCCTAAATTTCCAAATTCTGTATTTAATTAACTATTTGATAATCAAATTATTAAATAGGAATTGTTGCTTTTAGTAAATTGTATTAAGCATTTGGAAAATGGAGTTCAAAGAAACAATTAGTATTTTAACATAGGGAGTTTCATTATTTTTCCATGAAATGAACAAAAATCAGTTTATTTGCCCACAGTCAAGGTTCTTTGTTGCTTTTTCGTTCAAGGAAAATATAAATATTGAGTTATGTATAAGTGACTAACAATCAATTAATTAAGCATTTTTTTGAAAAATAAACGATTTGTGTTTTAAGGGTGGTAAATGTCGGATTTTACTTAAATTGGAATCTTATTTTTCACTCCAGACTAATTTTTTTGCAAGATGAACATAGAACAATTCAGAGAATTTTGCCTTTCATTGGCTGGCACTTCAGAAAGTATGCCTTTCGATGATAAAACATTGGTTTTCAAAGTGATGAATAAGATGTTTGCGCTTACTGATATAGAGGGATTTGAAAGCATCAATCTCAAATGTGACCCAGAAAAGGCAATCGAATTGCGAGAGAAATATGTGTCTGTTCAGCCAGGCTATCACATGAACAAGAAGCATTGGAATACAACCCGAGTAAATGATGAACTCTCCGATTCCCAACTCCAACATTGGATTCGGCATTCCTACGATTTGGTAGTTTCCAAATTGCCCAAGAAAGTGAAGGAGGAATTGAAAAGTTTAGACAACTAGCTGAAGCTAGTCGCAATTGAATTAAGCCGACTGAGAAATCAATTGCAACCATTTTTAGATGGTTGGTTAGAGAAAAAAAAACGTATTTTGGCTCAATTACCTCGATTGAGATAATTGTACATCCTAAGTAATTTCTCTTTCTGCTCGCAAAGTTTCTCTCCGCTGATTTCCGCAGTTTTGATTTCTTTCAATTTTGGGAATGTCAATTTTCCTTGTGAAAGCGAATACATCCAAGTCAGGTCGAAGTAGAGAAAGATGAAGTTATACTTTTCTTCCTGCCCAGTTTCTTTGATTTCAAAGCCGAAGTTTTTGGCAGTTCGCTCTCCAAAAAAATAGGAACTGCCTCTGACCAAAACCGATTTGGGAATTGCCTCTAATTCTATTTCGTCAATAATTCGCAGCAAACCTTCCAAATAATAGCTCAATAGCTTATTTCTGAAGGGTTTCCTTGTTGGATTTCCCCACATTACGAATAGATAGTCGAAGGAAGTTCCGCTGTGCACATCATATTTTTCATCACTTGGCATAAATACCAAAAACATAGGCGAATAGTATTTGTAAGTACCTTTTAGTTTCAGAAAAGGTGTAGTTGTGAAATGATAAACAGAACCCAAAAAGATAAACAGAAAGAAAAAAAATGGATTTTTTGTGATGGTATAAATCCACAAAACAAGAAATCCTACTCCGCAAACCAACAGTAGAATAGCTACGGTTTTTTGGAATAGGATTGGAGTTTTGTAGAAAGAACTCACAGTCTTCTAAGTTGTTTTTGTAGAGCTATCTCCAGCCAGCTTTTTTTGAAACATGGAAACGGAAATTGGCTTGTCTTCTTGATAGGTTTTGAGTTCCAGAATATCTGCTGGCATGCTGAATCCTTCTTTGGTAAGTTGGGTAACAATGTCGGTCATCAAGTTGTTTTTCAACTCGAAGGTGGGAATAGTTACTTCCTTGTGGTTAATCCAATAAAAAGTTCTCAGATTGATTGTACTTATGGAGTATTCATCAATGATGACGAATGGAGCAAGCCCAGAACCATCTGCCAAATGTTCGTAAGATTTCACAATCTGTATAATTACCTGAATGGCTTTCGGAATGTTGTCTCCATAATCTAACCCAATTAGGAAATCGTGCCTTAGCAAGCCGTCTCTAGTGTAATTTATCAACGGGTTTTTCATCAGCATTCCATTTGGCATATAAATATCCTTTCCATCCGAAGTGCGAATATGTGTGCTTCGATAGTGCATAGAACGAACCGTTCCTTTGAACTCATTTATTTGAATCAAATCTCCGATAGAAAATGGGCGACTGAATGCGAGGAAAAAACCTGCTAGGAAATTCTCGGCAATATCTTTGAAAGCGAAACCAATCACAATTGCCGAAACTCCTGCGCCTGCCAACAAACCACCAGCAATATCTCCCCAACCTAATTGCCTTAAAAACAGTACAATTCCTAAAGTAACTATAACCAAGTAAACTGTTCTCGCAATGGCATTCACTACCATTTGGTCATCTACTTGTTTCGGAAGCCTAGTTTGGATTTGACTTCGTAGGAATCTTGCTAGAAAAAAGAAAAATAGCAAGGTCAAAATCCCAATAATCGCTTCAGGCGCATGGCTGATTATATTTCCATAAAATTCTTGAAATGCTTTTGCGAGTTCTTCTTTAATATTCATACTGCTAAGTTTTCGATTTTTTTCTTGTCGGAATGTTGATTAAACTAAGTTAGTCAAGGTGTTGTTGGGGAATAGCGATAAACAAAAAAACCGAACTCAATGAATCCGATTTTCTCTATATCCTAATTTGGAAATGATTTCTGCTTCTATATCTAGTAATTCCTGCCAGCGTTTATCCACTTTTTCCCTATCTTCATATTCCCTTGCCAACTCAATAAAGTTCACATAATGTCCTGCTTCGGAAACCATCAATTCATAATAAAACTTCTGTAATTCTTCATCTTGAATATTTTTCCAAAGTAATTTGAAGCGTTCGCAACTTCTTGCTTCAATCAAGGCACAGACCAATAGCCAATCAATCAATTTCCAATCTCTGCCCAAACCTCTGCGAATGTGTTTTTGGAGCTCATTTACATATTCATCTTTTCTATGTTTGCCGAATTTGTAACCACGTTTTTTTATTTGCTCCATCACTCGCTCAAAATGACTCCATTCTTCAGCTACAATTGGAGTGAGTATCTCCACTAATTTCTCTTTTTCTGGATAGAGAATAATGAGGGAAATACAAGTAGAAGCCGCCTTCTGCTCGCAATAAGCATGGTCAATCAATATTTCCTCAATATTTTTCTCGGCAATATCCACCCAACGTGGGTCGGTGGGTAACTTCAAATGAAGCATTTTCTGAACTGCATCCATGTTATAAGTAGTCTAGCTTAAATAATTTTCTGTTTCGAGTTCATAATAGACTCATTTAAAGCCAGATACAGAAATAATAAATAGCACAACGTGCTTAAGAATTTAATACCCCAATTTCTCTCTAACTCTCTCCAATCTCTTTCTGGCAACTTGCCTTGCTTTCTCCTCTCCAACCCGCAGTTTTTTCTCCAACTCATCAGGGTTTCCCATATAAGAGTCGAAAATTTTTCTCTCTTCCGAATACTTTTCAAGAATCAATTCCAACAAAGCTTTCTTCGCATGTCCATAACCATAGTTCCCGCCTTCGTAGTTCTTTCTCATTTCAGAAATTTGCTCATCTGAAGCTAAAAGTGAGTAAAGGCTGAAAACATGACAAGTATCAGGGTTCTTGGGTTCTTCCAAAGGCGTGCTATCGGTAACAATACTCATTACCTGCTTTTTCAGTTGTTTCTGCGGAAGGAAAATATCAATAATATTTCCATAACTCTTGCTCATTTTTTCTCCATCCGTACCAGGAATAAGCATGACAGAATCGTCAATTTTAGCTTCGGGAACTACAAAAGTTTCTCCATACTTATTATTGAAATTGCTGGCAATGTCTCGGCTCATTTCCAAATGTTGTTTCTGGTCTTTCCCAACAGGCACAAAATTAGCATCGTAGAGTATAATATCTGCCGCCATCAGAACTGGATAAGTGAAAAGCCCTGCATTCACATCTGAAAGCTTGTCAGATTTGTCTTTGAAAGAGTGAGCATTTGCCAACATTGGGTAAGGCGTGAAACAATTCAGATACCAAGCCAATTCGCAGACTTCAGGTATTTTGGATTGACGATAAAAGACATTTTTATCTGTATCGAAACCAAAAGCCAACCAAGCGGCCGCAACTGCCCGAACGTTTTCTATTCTAGTTTCAGCATCTTTTATGGTTGTGAGCGAGTGCAAATCTGCAATAAAGAAGAAAGAATCGTTCTTTTCGTCTTTTGAGAGTTCAATTGCCGGAATAATTGCGCCCAGCAAATTTCCCAAATGCGGTCTGCCTGAACTTTGAATGCCTGTGAGTATGCGTGCCATTTTTTGATTTACGAATTACGATGTACGAATTACAAAAAGCAAATCTAACTATAAATGCCAATGGCACAAATGTTTGTGTTTGCTGTTGAAGTCGCTGTTTTGCCTAAATTACCTGTTCATTTTCCTCTTTCCTCTTTCTTCTTTCTTCCATCTTCTTTCTTCCTTTTTCAACTCACGAACTTGCCAAACCACTAATTCCCTTCACAAAATACATATCCACACAGCCCTTATTCTTCGCTTGAATTTCGCCACGGTATTCGCAGTCGAATTTATCTTTTACCAGCTCATAAGTTGCGCCAGAAATATTGACTTTATTTGGTTCGCTAGAGCTTTCCATTCTAGAAGCAAGATTCACAGCATCTCCCCAAATATCGTAGGCGAATTTTTTCTTCCCAACAACTCCAGCCACCACTTCTCCCGTGTGTATTCCGATTCGAACATCCCAAAATGGCTTGCCTTCTGCTGTTTGCTTAATTTGCCAGTTTTTCATCCATTCCTGAATCTCCAAACCTGCCTTAACCATATCTTCTGGGTTGGTTTTGTTGGTAATTGGCACTCCGCCTGCACACATATAAGAGTCGCCAATGGTTTTAATTTTTTCTAAATCGTATTTATCCAAAATGTCATCGAAGCCTAAAAAGCAATATTCCAATTCTTTCACTAATTCGGTTGGAGTTAGTTTTTCGGCAATTTGTGTGAAGCCTTTGAAGTCGGTAAACATAATAGTTACCTGTTTGTAGAACTTCGGAGTGGCATAACCTTTCTCTCGCAATTCTTCCGCAGTAGCTTTTGGGAGAATGTTCAATAAGAGTTTGTCAGAAGTGTCTCGCTCCTTTTCAATTGTCTCCTTCTGCATTTGAACCTGCTCCAAGGTGGTAATAATCTCCTCTTTCTGCTGTTCCAAAGCCACATTTTTATACTCTACTTCCTGAGTTCTTTCTTTAACCAATTCCTCCAACTTTCTTTTCGATTCCGCCAATTGCTTCGTTCTCCAACGGAAGAAACTATAGAAAAGCAGGTAAGTTCCTAAAATAAAAGTGGCGTAAAACCAGTAAGTTTCCCAGAATGGAGTTTCAATTTCAAATGGAAATTCAGCAGGTTCCGAGTTCCAAATCCCATCGGCATTGCTCGCTTTTACTTTGAAAACATATTTTCCAGCAGGTAAATTAGAGTAGAATATCTCGCTTTTTTGGCTTGGTGCATTCCAATCATAATCGAAATTCTCCAGCATCCATTGATATTCAACCTTGTGGGGCATTTTGAGGGAAACGCCAATGAATTCAAAGAACAAGCTATTTTCATCAGGTGGTAAAATCAAGTCTTTCGGAATATTGAAACGTTTCTCCATACCAGAAACATAACCCGCTTCATCTCCCAATTCCCAATTTGTACCTCTCATAGAAAGTGCAACATTGGTAATATTAATATATGACTCTTGTTGCTTCTTCTCTTGTGCAAGGTGGCTAAATCTCGTAATCCCTTTGATTGTTCCGAACCAAACATTGCCTATGGAGTCCGTTGCCACCGCATTTTTATTCGTTTCAATTCCCACAAAGCCTTCTTTTTTGGCATAATGCTCAATATGGATGATATTCTGCTCATAATCGAAAACCACTTCATCCAAGCCTTTCTCACTTCCCAACCAGAGGTTTCCCTTTTTATCGAAAGTCATTAGGTTGATGTAATTAGAAGCCAACTCATGAATCGTATTGTAAGCTTGGAAACGCATCGTGTCCGCCAAGCTCTCAATGGCATTTACTCGCACCACGCCATCGCCTTCCGTGGCAATCCAAGTGTTATTAAACGGGTCAGGAAGTATTTGGAGTAGGTTGTGGGAAACATTGGGGATTTCCAACCCTATTTTTCTGCCATCTCGCATGAGTGTAAATTCACCATCTGAATGCCCGAACCAAAACAAGCCAG
>JBLIFI010000046.1:0-17330 GCA_047633715.1 Flammeovirgaceae bacterium | reverse complement strand
AATCAATAATTAATTGGTTTGTAAATAATCCAAAAATCAATTTTAATTCAATAAATGAAGAACAATTTTTGCCACACGACCTAATAAACCCTGCTTAAATGAAATTCATATTGAACAAGCATAAATTTAATCTATTGCAAAGGAGATTAAGAACAAAAAAGAAATCTAATTCAGATGCAGGCAGATACTTATTGCGCTTCTCTAGCTAAAATTGTATAACGCCCTGAAGAATGGCTTTCTTTTTTGTACAGTAAGTGCTTGAACAGAATCAGACAATAAGTGAAACCTTTCAAATAGTTTATTAGTTGACTGATTTTCAAGCATTTTGGGAATTAATCATTGAAGAGCTAAGTTAGGTTTCCTTACTTGAATGTCGTTAATAACTAGGCAGATATGAAGCAACATAAAGTTTGTTGATTATGATGGAAATGCTAGATTTGCTTTCTCGCTAATTTATTTTAAGAAGTGAGGTATTGATAAACATTCAAACGGGAAAAAAATGGATAGTCTTATAATCAAATCCACTAAAAAGTATATTCCCTATGTAAATTTTGACCCTGATTCGGGTGTATTGGAGATAAGCGGGCAGTGTTACATGGAACATCCCGACCAATTTTTCAATCCTATTTTCGAATGGCTTAGCATTTACTTAGAGCAAGCTGCTATTGAAAACACTACTGTCAACATTAAATTGATTTACTTCAATACATCTGCCGTGAAGTGTCTGTACGCTTTCTTTGAGTTATTGGAGAAATTCACAAAAAAAACAAGGAAGAATGTGGAAGTAAATTGGTTTTTTGATAAAGAAGATGACAGTATGCTAGAAGCATATCATGAATATAAAGAACAGGTAAAACTACCATTTACACATATTCAAATAGGTTCTTAGTAGAAAAAGCGAAAAAAAATCGGAAAATAGCACAAATCCATTAGATTTGCGCTAAGTATATAACTATGGGAAATTATCCAAAAGCCACATTTTTGGTAGTATACAAATAGATATAAATCCCTTTAAATTATACATAGCAAACCTAAACGTATTTGCGTAAAGCATCAAGCTTTTACATAAAATTTTTGTTTTTTTTTACTGCCCAGCAGATTTTTTTTGTGATTTAACTACAACAGCAGTTTCTGTACTAGTTAGCATAAGTAAGTTGAACTTTAAACGTTAACATCATCGACAACAATTCAATAAACCAGCGCATTCGAGAGCTAATCAACGAGATAGGCATTACTGCAACTGCTTTTGCCTCTAGTATTGGCGTAACTCCATCTGTAATTTCCGACATTGTTGGCAAAAGGCAGAACAAACCTAGCTTCGGTACCATCGAGAAAATAATCCATGTCCATCCTGATTTGAATCTGAGTTGGCTATTTACGGGTGCCGCTCCTATTTTTCATAAAGACCCATACCATATCGCTGATTTGGGGCTAAGCCAAGTCGCAGAGGATGGCACAAAGTACGGAGACATTAAATTGGACGGGCTAACTAGGCAAGAAATGATAGAGCGACTCAAGGAGAAGGACAAACTAATTTCAATATTGAAAGACCAAGTAAGACTTCTTAATGACATGATTTCCATGCTGAAAGAAAACCCTAAAGGATAGACCACCTATAAAGGTATGGCTTTCTTCGATTGCCAATCTTCTTATCTGGCTCACTAAAACCCGCCTTCCTTTTATGCCAACAGCCATGTCTTCTGTAAAACATGGACTTTCCTTCAGACTTTCTCATGCACTTAATACCACAAATCAAGGAGAATATCGAAACTCTGTTATAAGTTCGCCCTTTCTGACAGAATACGAACTTGGTTATATCATGTGGAAAGATACATTACACCTTCATTTTATTGTTTTTTTATGGGGTTTTACCTCAATTTTAGGCAAACTCATTTCTTTGGATTCCACAGTAATTGTTTGCTATCGTACAACAATTTCTGCCATAGCATTGGCAGCGATTATTTGGGCTGGAAAACGGAAAGTAAAAATCAAGAAAAAGTCGGCTCTGAAAATTATTTTGACAGGTTTCATTGTCAGTCTTCATTGGATTTTATTTTTTGCAGCCGCAAAATTGAGCGTGAGTATTTGCTTGGCGGGAATTGCCACAGTTACTCTTTTTACTTCCGTACTAGAACCTGTCATACTGAAAACCAAACTGAAATGGTATGAGGTAATGCTTGGCTTATTCGTAATTGTGGGGCTTTACACTATCTTTCAGTTTGAATATGAATATTCTTATGCCTTAATTCTTTCTTTAATCTCCGCATTTCTTGCAGCTCTTTTTTCAATCCTCAACAAGAAATTCACTTCTGCATACTCCTCATTATCGATTACTTACTACGAAATGATTGGAGCGAGTATTTGCAGTTTAATTGCCATTCCTTTTTACAGTAAAATTTCAGGACTTTCTTTGGAGATTATGCCAACTTTTGCTGACTGGGGTTATCTGTTGGTTTTGGCTTTGATTTGCACTGTGTATGCGTTCTATTTTAGTGTGCAGATTCTTCGAAAAATGTCTGCTTTCAAGGTGAATTTAGTTATTAACCTTGAGCCTGTTTATGGAATCATTCTAGCCTTATTGATTTTCCCAGAATCGGAGGAAATGAGTTCACAATTCTATTTGGGAACTGCCATAATTGTCTGCTCCGTTTTTCTTTATCCATTTTTAGACAAAAAATTTGGAAATCAAAAAGTAATAGATAATTGAGCCAGAATTCGTTAAATTAGTGTGTTGGGTAATTTACCCGAATACTAATTGTCACTAAAAATGGAACATAGATACAAATCCCTTAAAGAGTTTTACCCTTTCTACCTTTCTGAACATCAAAATCCAACCTCAAGAAAACTCCATTTTGTTGGGACAGGCTTGGTGTTAATAATTCTAACTTGGAGTACTCTCTCCCTACAACCTTTACTATTATTGTTAATTCCTGTTGTTGGCTATGGCTTTGCTTGGGTAGGGCACTTTTTCTTTGAAAAAAACAAGCCTGCAACTTTCCAATACCCCTTCTACAGCTTGGCTTCAGATTTTCTGTTATTTTTCGATTTGCTACGAGGTAAGGAGAAGTTCAATTCACCCAAATAGAATTAGACTTTGAAAAGTACAAATATGCACTATTTAAACAAACTTATTCATTCCTTTTCCCCTAATGGAATGAATAAGTTTGTTTAAATAAAATTGGCAATAACATATCATAATCTATCCCTTGTTATAAGGAATATTCAAATTTAGAGTTATATTTATGACTGTGTTGGCAGAATACTACCTGAGTAATTTGCACTATTCCAAGATAAACCACACAAATAATCTATCGGAACACTACGTAAACGTGAAATCATACAATATAATGCAAGGATATTCCCAAAAAGTACTCGTTTTGAATGCTGACTATAGAGCGTTTTCAGTTTGCTCTGTTTACAAGGCTTTTTTATTGGTTTATATGGAGAAAGCAGAAGTGGTAAACAAAGCCAAAGATGTATTCCTTAAAACCGTGAGTCAGGCTTATGCCGTGCCAACGGTTATTAAACTGCGTAGTTATGTGAACATTCCCTACCGAAGCGTGATGCTTTCAAGGCAGAATATCTTTAAGCGAGATAGCGGGAAGTGTGTTTACTGCTCTTCTCCAAAAAACTTGACTCTCGACCATGTAATTCCAAAATCGAGAGGTGGGAAAACAACTTGGAATAATTTAGTAACTGCCTGCAAAAGCTGTAATTCTAGAAAAGGAGATTTTATGGTGGAGGAAATTGAAATGGACTTGCCTTATAAACCCTATCGCCCTTCTTTTGTGATGTTTCTCAGAGACTTTTCTGGGAAAACTGATGAAAGCTGGATGCAATATTTGAGTTCTCACACAAACTAAATAAACCAAACAAGTTGCTAATTGGAGCTTGTAGGCAATATAAATATAGCGACTAGCCGTCCGCAACTAGCCGTCCGCAACTAGCCGTCCGCATTCAATTTTGGGGAAAGTAAATAGAAATTAAGCTTGGAGTTTGATAGGATTTGGTTTGGGGCAAAAAGCATTCGAATTATTGAGCCATTCCCCAAAATTGGCGGCATGCAACTGGCTAGGTTGCCTCTCAGGGTTTGCTGGCGAGTTTCGGAAATACTGGTTTCTGCTCACCAATGTACAAGCTACGAAATCCAACAAAAAAAAATTAGAAAAACATAATTAATCCGTGTGAAAAACCCTGCAAGGATTTAAACAATAAATTGATTGTGAGATATTTATGAATCCAATCCTTAGAGAGTTAATTCAGTCCAATCACTTATTTCGTAACATGAATTATTCTAACTTCAGAATCGTATTTATTTACAGGACTTATCAAAATCACAATTTCTTGCCATTTTGTAAAGGTTGGCGTGAGACACGCCAACCTTTTGTCAATCTGAGTAAGTTTTAATCTACAAACCTCATACAAACTCACATTCCCCATTCATATAAAAAAATTGGGAAATCTAACTTGATTGAGATAGATTTGAAATCTATTATGTGATATCGCATAATCGCTTAAATTTAGTTCAGAACATATAATAAGCCCACCTAACACATGAGGAAGAATTTATTTGTAAAACTATTTTTCTTACTGGCAATGATTGGAATGGTCTCCACTCCTACTTTTGCACAGAAGAAAAGAAAGAAAAAAGGCAAAGAAGAAGTTACGCTTCCGAAGCCAATGAACAAGAAGCCTAAAAAACCAAAAAGCAAAATCAAGGATATTGCTGATGTGGCAAAAAAATGTAAGTCTTACGAGGGCTTGTTTACCATTTTGCAAGACACGACTTCGGGAACTGCCTATATGCAAATTAGCGAAGACCAAATTGGAGAAGAATTTATCTATTTCAGCGTAATTAAAGATGGTTCTTTGTTGTCTGGGCATTTCAGAGGTGCTTACGGAAGCAATGATATATTCAGCATTCGCAGGTATTTCAATAAAATTGAGTTGGTAAAAGAAAACACTAGCTTCTATTTTGACCCAGCTAATGCGTTGAGCAAGGCGGCAAATGCCAATATTAGTACTGCTACTTTATTGAGTGAGTCGATTTATGCACAAGATTCTACCAAGAAAAGCTTCCTCATCAAAGCAGATGGTCTGTTCCTTTCAGAAACTTTGGCACGATTGAAATACTCTTCTCGTAACCCGAACGCCTTCAAATTGGGAAGAATGAGCCGAGACAAGAAAAAATATTTAGGATTTAGAAACTACCCAGAAAACACAGATGTTTCTGTGGAATTAGTTTATGACAATCCTTCTCCAAGAAACTTTGGAGGCCCTGGAATTACCGATGCGAGATATGTAAGCATTCAGATGCAACACTCGTTCATCAAAATGCCCGATAACAATTATGAATCTAGAGACGATGACCCACGTTTAGGTTTCTTCTTGGATTACACAACGGACATGACTGCTACGGATGCGTCTCCTTACAAAGACAAAATTAAGCGTTGGAATTTGGAGAAAAAAGATCCAAACGCAGCATTGTCAGACCCAGTTGAGCCAATTACTTGGTGGATTGAGAACACGACTCCTGTAGAATATAGAGATGCCGTGAAAGCAGGTGTAGAAGAATGGAACAAGGCATTTGAGAAAGCGGGTTTCACAAATGCAGTAGTAGCAAAAGTACAACCAGATGATGCTGATTGGGATGCTGACGATATGAGATACAACGTTCTTCGTTGGACTTCTTCGCCTTTAGTTCCATTTAGAGGATATGGCCCTGCTTTTACAAACCCAAGAACTGGGCAAATATTAGGAGCAGATGTTATGTTGGAGTTTGCTATTTTGAAAAGTGTGAGTCAAGAAATGAATGTTTTTGGAGACAGAAGTTTGGATTCAGAGGAAGAAGAAGTATTTGATTTCCAACATGGAAAACACGAAGGATGCGCCATTGCTGAAATGATTCCTGCGGATTTACAGTTGGGAATGGATTTTATCAAATTTGCTGGAAAAGGACAAGCAGAGAAAACTAGAATGCAAAACGAACTCATCAAATGGGTAGTAATGCACGAAGTTGGACACACTTTGGGACTTTCGCACAACATGAAAGCAAGTCAGATTCACTCTCCAGCTCAATTACAGGACAGAGAATTGACAGAAAAAGTTGGATTGATTGGTTCAGTAATGGATTACCCAACTATCAACCTTTCTAAAGATCCTGCAAAACAAGGCAACTATTATACAACAACTGTTGGGCCTTACGATAATTGGATTATTGAATATGGCTACACGCCAAACCTTACAAAAACGCAATTGAACGATATTGCCAAGCGTTCTTCTGAGCCATACTTGATGTTCGGAAACGATGCAGACGATATGCGTGCTTCAGGAAAGGCGATTGACCCAAGAGTGATGATTTTCGATTTATCGAGCGATGTAGTTGGGTACTCTTCTGACAGAATGGACATTGTAATGGACATGATGAAGGGAATGAAAACCAAGTACAATAAGGAAGGAGAAACTTACCAAGAATTTAGAAACGCTTTCTTTACTCTTTGGCAAAACTATTATGCGGCTGCAAATGTAAGCTCTCGTTATATTGGTGGAGTTTATGTAGACAGATCTTTCCAAGGTCAGGAAGGTGCTACGAAACCATTCACACCAACTCCTTTAGCTTATCAGAAAAAAGCGATGCAGTTGTTGAGCGAACGAGTTTTTGCACCAGATGCTTTTGATGTTCCTGAAGAAATTTATAGCCATTTACAAACACAAAGAAGAGGTTTTAACTTCTTCGGAAGGTCAGAAGACCCAAAAATACATTCTTATACTGCTGCTATTCAGAGAAATGTGTTGTCTCATATTTTACACAGAAACACGTTGAATAGAATTGTAGATTCTGAATTGTACGGAAACGAATATAAATTGGGTACTTTCATGACTGATTTGAATGATGCTATTTTCAAAGCAGATCAGTACACAAATGTGAATTCATTCAGACAAAATTTGCAGTTAAACTATGTGAAGCAATTGATTGATATGATTGGTGGGAAAATATCAGCCCGTTATCCAAACCAAGCAAAATCAATGGCTTTGTATAACTTACAGCAAATCAAGAAAATTGCTACTAATGGAAGAGGAGACTTGGCTACAAAAGCACACAAATCTCACTTAGCATTATTGATTGATAAAGCAATGGAAGGATAATAGAAGTCAGATTCTATATTTTGAAAGCGGATAACTTAAAAAGTTATCCGCTTTTTTATTTTCAAAAATGCTTATTCTGCTTTAAATTGTACTTTTAGTTTAAATCAACCAAGCTCTGTTCATTGCGTACTCTACTTTCTATATTATTACTATTCTTTTTTTGCAAAACCATTGCCCAAAGTCCCGATTCGCATAAGCTAAAAACTTATACCTCGGAAGCTGGGACTCTATTTTACCCAATGAGTTTGCCTATTTACCTCAATTTTTCAGCTGGAGTTGGCTCAAAATCAATTGCCCCGAAAACAGAAGCCGATTCACTCAAACCGATTTACTTCACAAAATCTGGAGAGACTTCTATTGATTTAGTTCGGAAGAGTGGCTTCAAAATCCCATCGGGAAGGCACAGATTTGTAGTGGATGGAGTAGCTCCCAGCACAATTTCCAAATTTACTGTTGCCTCAAAATCCACTCAATCCAACCAAATTTTTTACGGAAAAGGGCTGAAACTCAATTTAGAAAGCATTGACAAATATTCTGGCTTGGAACAACTCTACTTTTCGCTCAATCAAACTGAATTCATCCCTTTTGAGAACACTCTTTCCCCAAGTGTTGAAGGAGAAAATAGCTTTAAATATTATGCGGTGGACAAAGTAGGGAATGTGGAGAAAGGGGCAGAAAAAAAGTTTATATTGGATTTGTCTGCACCGAGTTCTTCAATAGAAAAAGGAGGGACTTTTCTGGAAAATATTTTTGCAAAAAATGGCAAAATTGGAATTGTAAGTGAAGATAAATTTTCGGGAGTTGCTCGGCAATTCTTTGCTACAGATAAAGGAAATTTGCGAACTTATAGCTCAACAATTTCGCTTTCTAACTTGCTCGATGGAAAGCATTCTATCCAATTCAAGGCTGTTGACAAAGTGAAAAATGAGGAGGAATTGCAAAATTACGATTTCGAGATTGACCGAATTGCCCCAATTGTAAAGCATAGAATTATTGGAAAAACATTTGTGGGCAAACAAGATTTGTTTGTCGATGGAAATATCAAAATCGGGATTTTTGCCACCGACAATCGAGTGGGAACAGAACAGGTTTTCTTTGAATTGGACAATCAGCCAAGCCAAGTTTATGAAACTCCGATTTCCCTCCAAGCGAAAGATGGCTCACATTCACTCAACTACTATGCGGTAGATAAATTAGGGAACAGAAGTAAAAAGATAAGCCAATCTATCAGCTTTGTGGTTGATGGAACTGCCCCCGAAATTTGGGTAGAAATTGATGGAATCCACTCAATGAGAAATGACACACTCTTACTAAGAGAGTTTATTGAGATAAAAGCGAAATCGAAAGATGATGGTGCAGGAGTAAAAAATGTTGCTTTTCAATTGGATAGTGGCTCTTTCCAAACTGGAGAAAAACTAGAAGCAAGAAATGCAGGAAGCCATTCGGTTTTGTTTCGAGCAGAAGATTACTTGGGGAACATTACTGACACTTCCTTTATTTTTTATGTAGATAATTCGCCTCCAGAACTTACCCTAAAAATGAGCGAAGCCCCTCAAAACAACATTAACTTAAATGATGAACTGTTCGATATTTATCCTGCCAATACAAAAATATTTCTCACTTCTATCGATTCGGAAACTGCTGCTGGAGATATTTACTACACAATTGATAAAAGCAAAAAACGGCTTTATAAAAAGTCAATCTCTGGCTTCCCCACCGAAAAGGCTGTGGAGATTGAGATTTTTGCGGCAGATTTATTGGGAAATATGAGACGAAAAATTTTAAAGCTCTATTTTGTGAAGTAAATTGTTGCCAATTACTCCTAAAACCTGATCGCTCACTCATGAAAAAAACTGTCTGGATTACTGGCGCATCTTCTGGCATTGGCGAAGCATTGACTTACGAATATGCCCAACTTGGTTGGCAAGTCATTATCTCGGCTCGTAGGGAATCAGTTTTGGAGGAAGTGAAATCCAACTGTGAAAACGCTAAAAACATTCAACTACTTCCGTTGGATTTAGCTGAACATGGGTTGATGAAGCAGAAAGTAGCTGAAGCATTAAAATTATTCGGGCAAATTGATGTATTAGTCAATAATGGTGGAATCAGTCAGCGTTCTTTGGCTTTGGAAACGAGTTTGGAGGTAGATAAAAGGCTGATGGATGTCAATTACTTTGGAACTGTTGCGTTGATTAAAGGGATTTTGCCTCATTTTATAGAACGGAAAAGTGGACAGATTACCACAATTACCAGTTTGGTTGGCAAATTCGGAACTCCTTACCGCTCAAGCTATTCTGCCTCAAAACACGCTTTGCACGGATTTATAGATGCCGTGCGAGCAGAGCATTTCAAAGACAATGTGAAATTCACAATTGCTTGCCCAGGTTTTGTGCAAACCAATGTCTCCAAAAATGCACTTACCGCAGATGGCTCGCCACAAAACACAATGGACGAGGCAACTGCCAACGGAATTACTGCTCAAAAATGTGCTAAATCAATCATCAAGGCAATTCAACAAGAAAAGGAAGAGGTATATATTGGGCAAAAGGAAATTTATGCAGTTTATCTGAAACGGTTTTTTCCTAGTTTTTTTTCGAGGTTTTTGAGGAAAGCAAGTGTGAAATAGATTGATATTGAATGGAGAATATCAGACATTGTGGTCATCTTGATTAGATTGTTGCTAAAGGAGCTTTGGTATATTTGTGTAGAGAAACCTAAAGCCCCATACGCAAATGCTTCCTAGGGGAACATAGAAAAATAAGCTCTCTCAATCCGAACAAAAAAAAATAATTAAGAATTTTTGAGAGTAAGAAGCCAAACTATTTGTGAATTTTAACAACGGTTTTTAGACTTTGGATTCCAAATAAAACAATTTTGTAGAATACAAAGTCAGTATATGATGCAATCTATTTTTGTGCAATTGAATCATATTGATTTGAACAAAATCAGCTAATACAACATGTTGAAGATTTGAAAAACCGCTACATCTCTATCATTATCGTATTTATGACACTTGCCCTTTTGGGTTTAGTGAGTGTACAGTATTATTGGCTCAATACGTCTGTAAGTGTAAATGAAGAGCGTTTCAAGAATAATGTACACGATGTATTGAAGGAAGTTACCCATAAATTAGAAGTGTTAGATACGGTGAGAGCCTCGAAAAGGAAGATTGGAGAAGGGATTTCCATTCTGCATGATTCGTCTTCGGTAGAGATAGATTCTGCTGGGAATGTGCGTTGGCAAGAGGAGAAATTAGTACGTTCTCGCCAAATAATTGGTACAGATAGACTTTCTGCTGAAGGTTATGCCTACGAAATTGAAGAGGAAATGCTGATTACCAAGTCGGGAATTGCCCGAAGAAATCGAATTGTAGATTTGAAACCCAGCGAATTACGACTTTTCGATGAAACCAAATCGCTACTACTCATTCCAGATACCTTAGCGAACTCCAAACGAAGAGATAATGAGCGTTGGCTTTCAGTAATGAGGCATTCTGATATGTCTTCTGCTATGTTGGAAGAAATGGTGAGTGCCAGCAAGGGTTTGAATATCTATGATAGACTTTCTGAAAGACTTTTAGATTCGTTGTTGGATATTGAGCTGGCAGACAGGGGAATCAATTCGCCTTACCGGTTTGGCGTGCGAGATATGGAAATTTCATCTGACAGTTTACTTTTCTCTAATGCGCCTCATTTTTTCAAGCAAATTATTAAAAACGGTTTTACTGTAAGAATGTTCCCGACTTCTCCTTTCGGAACAAGAAGTTTACTATATCTACATTTTCCTGAAAGCGAGCAGTTTATATTCCGAAAAATGCTTTTTACGCTATTTTCTTCTGCTGTTTTTATAGCAGTAGCAATTGTCTGTTTCGCATTTGCCATTCGGATAATTTTTAAGCAAAAGCAACTTTCAGACATTACCAATGACTTTATCAGCAATATGACGCATGAGTTGAAGACGCCTATTGCTACTGTTTCACTCACTACCGAAGCTTTGTTGGATCCCGATGTTCGAGCCATTCCAGAAATATCGGAACGCTACTTGAATGTAATAAAGGAGGAAAATGCTCGATTGGGGGAGCAGGTGGAAAAAGTATTGCAAATTGCTAGGCTCGACAAAAGGGATTTCAAATTGGCACTCTCCCAACTAGATATTCATGAGATTATACGAAAAGCAGTCAAAAATATCAATATCCAGATTGAGAGCCGAGGAGGAGTCCTTAAAATGGAGCTTACTGCCAATGATTCCCAAATTGAAGGAGACGAATTGCACTTGACAAACATTATTCATAATTTGTTAGATAATGCAAACAAATACTCTCCCGAAACTCCACACATCTCAATCAGAACTGAAAAAGCTCCGAAAGGAGTGAAAATCAAAATATCGGATAGAGGTCAAGGAATCCCGAAAGATATGTCAAGCAGGATTTTCGACAAGTTCTACAGAGTTCCAACTGGTAACAGGCATGATGTAAAAGGCTTTGGGCTAGGATTGAGCTATGTAAAAAAACTGGTTGATGCCCACAATGGAACAATAAATGTGCGTAGCGAGTTAGGAAAAGGAAGTACATTCACCATTTTTCTACCTAAAGCTGTTGGGAGAATAGAGGGATAGATTAATTATAAAGGAATAGGTTGGCCACTGCCAAAATAGAAATAAAATAACTTACATTACTCGGCAAGAGCCGAGCGTTTGCAACTGACGCTCGCTTCCAAGCGAGTGGCGTATGGTGGTGGCGTCCTAGCCAAAAAGAAAAACCATGTCAGAATACAGAAAAGCAAATACTGACCATCCTTATTTTCGGGCGCATCTCAAAATGTCGCACACTAAAAAAGCATACGCTGGCAGAGGTTAAAAACCCTGCCAGACGTTGGGTTTATTAGAAATCTAGCATTCATAAAAAGTGCATTTTAATTTATTGCGACAAAATGAGATGCGCCCTTATTTTCTGACATTGACAACAGTTGGTTGGATTGATGTATTTTCTAGGGAGAGATATGTAACTATTCTGATTAATAGCTTGAATTTTTGTATTAGAGAAAAAGGCTTGGAAGTTTTTGCTTATGTGATAATGCCAAGCCACCTACATTTGATAGCAAGGAGTTTGGAAAGCAAAATGCCTCAGATATTGAGAGATTTCAAAAGTTTTACAGCAAAAGGATGCGTCAAGGCTATGGAAAATGAGGTTGGGGAAAGTAGAAAAGATTGGATATTGAATATGCTAAGTTGGTATGCAAGAAAATATAAACAAAATGCAAACTATATGTTTTGGCAGAAAACAAACTATCCTATAGAATTGAGTGTTAAAGACGTATTTTGGCAAAAGTTGGAATATGTCCATCTAAACCCCGTGGCTGCGGGGTATGTTTCCGCTCCAGAGCATTGGAATTGGAGTAGCGCAAGTAAATTGAATAGAGTGGAATTGTCGCAAATATAATGAAGAGATTCGGCTGGAAGCCGACACCATATGCCACTCGGCAAGAGCCGAGCGTTTGCGACTGCCGCTCGACTCCAGTCGAGTGGCGTATGGTGTTGGCATCTCGCCAAAAAAATAACTTATAAAACCTAATCCGTAATAAAGATGAGCAAAGCAAGCATATTATTAGTAGAAGACGATCCGAATTTAGGACAAATACTGAAAGAGTATTTAGATATAAAAGGCTACGAGACCACTTTGAGTAGGGATGGAGAGGCCGGTTTGAAAACTTTCAAAAATGGTCGTTTCGATTTATGTATTTTCGATGTGATGATGCCAAGAATGGACGGTTATGAATTGGCACAAGAAGTCAGAATTATTGACGAAGATGTCCCGATAATTTTCCTTACAGCAAAATCTATGAAAGAAGATACCTTGAAAGGCTTTCAAGTTGGTGCAGATGATTACGTCACAAAACCTTTCAGCATGGAGGAAATGTTGATGCGGATTCAAGCAATTTTAAGGAGAACGAACAAGCTCAACGAAGAGGCTGAAAAGCAAACAAAATTTGAAGTTGGGAGATTCAAGTTTGACTATGAGTCACAGAAGTTGTTGTTCGATGGAGGAGATGAACAAAAACTAACTTCTAAAGAGTCGGAATTGCTTCGTTTACTTGCTCTGCACAAAAACCAAACAATGGATAGGTCTTTGGCTCTGAAAAAGATTTGGTTGGACGACAACTATTTCAATTCTAGGAGTATGGATGTTTATATCACCAAGCTGAGAAAATATCTTAAGGCTGACGAACGATTGCAAATTATCAATGTTCACGGGCAGGGTTTCAAGCTTGTAGAGTTAGATGGTTAAAGGCTTATTTTGAACTGGAATGTAAAAATAAATTATAATCAGTAAAATACTTTTTATAAAGCTTGCAAGTTTCAGCAGTTCCAATAACTTTGCATTCCGTTCAAGAAAGGGTCACGTGGCCGAGGGGCTAGGCACTGCTCTGCAAAAGCAGCTACATCGGTTCGAATCCGGTCGTGACCTCAAAAAAAGGCAAATCTTAATTGATTTGCCTTTTTGCATTTAAATCGTTTTATATAATTCTGTTTAATATCTTGATTGATTTTGGATAGAATACCACTGGTGAATTTAAGCTATAAAACCCCAGAGGGTTGGAAATAAACTATTTCCAACCCTCTGGGGTTTTATATTGATTGGGAAGAATAAAAAAAAGTTAATTTTTCTTTCTTCTTGTAGTACCTCCGCTATTTCTTCGCTTATTATTGCGATTGTTGCTATTACTTCTTCCTCGGTTATTATTATTACTGCTTCTGCTCTGTTGAGAATTACTTCTAGTGCTTCTCGAAGAGACTTTTCCGAATAAATCGCCATTTGCTTCTGCCAATTCTTCTGCTAAGTCAATTTCTCCCTTAGAAAGAATTTTGAGGTGAGAGGCAATTACTTTATCTTCAATGTTATTGTTGTTCCATGAAGCGTAAAAGGTCTTCATCAAATGCCCAATTTGGATTATGGCTTCTAGTTGCTCTTCAGCATCTTCAATGGCAATAGCTTGCTCAATCAACAACTCCACATTTCTGCCATAATTTCTGAATTTCACTTCAGAATCTTTGTAGGGCAAAGGTTGTGGTTTTTGGAACATCACATCTTCTGGCGGAATAGGATAAGGGCTGTCAATATCCAACTCAAAATCTGCCATTACATACATGTGATCCCAAACTCGTTGTGGATTATCAGCATTTTCTCTTACCGATGGGTTGAGTGCTTTCATCAACTCCAACAAAGTTCTTGCATGTGCGGTGCGGTCATCTTTGTCTTCTAAAGTAGCAATATGTTTCACGAGCATCTGCACGTTTCTGCCATATTCTTTCAACATTAACGGAGAACGCTCTGTGTTATATTCTAACGCTTTTTGCGATGGGTCTATTTCCATGAGTTTTTATTGGATTGAGCAATAATCTGTTGATTATTACTTTCGGATGTTCTTCAAATTGTAAATCAAGGAATGGAATATTTTCCATTGGCTCAACATATTTTTTAATTTAATATCAACTACTAGGATGGGAATTAACTAGTTGATGTTGAAATCAGTTGATGATTTCTTTTTTTTGATATTTGCTCAGACTAACTATTGGCTAACATAAGGCATTTGAACGTAGAAAACCACAGAACTAATTTCTCTTTTTTTAAATTCGCCAACTCACAAAATCGGAAATTCACTAATTCTCTTCATGTATCATTAGCTTAGCAAATGTAAGAATTAAAGTCTTCTCTCCAAAATTTTCAAAATTAACAGTTGCTTTTTTTGAAGCTCCAGCATCATCTAGCTTCAAAACCTTGCCAAATCCGAACTTCTGATGCTCCACTTTTATGCCTTCCACAATTTCATTCGGATTACTCGCTTGGAAATTAGAAGAAGAAGTATGTTTCTTTCCAACTGGAATCTTTCTAAAGTTGTTTGCAACCGAAGTTGGTTTCTTTACATTTCGAGTGAAACCACCGAAATCTTTTTTCTGCCCAATTCCCTTAATTCCTTTACTGAAACCTGTGGAAAAGTCAGAATCAGAATCGCTTGGGGAATTGCTGAACAAGTCATCGCTAAATCCACCAAAACTCTTTTTCTTGACTTGATGGATATATTGCGGGTCAATCTCTTCTAAAAAACGACTCGATTCGCAGGAAATTAGTGAGCCGAATTTGTAGCGTTGCAAAGCATAAGACAAGTGGAGCTTCTGTTTTGCCCGAGTAATTGCCACATAGAAAAGCCTTCTTTCCTCTTCCAAATCCTCCCGGCTTCCCAGCATCATTTGCGAAGGGAATAGGTTTTCTTCCATTCCCATGACATAAACATGCTCAAATTCCAAACCCTTAGACATGTGAATGGTCATGAGCGTAACCGCATCATCATCCATTTCCTTGTCTGCCGAACTCACAAGGGAAACTTCTTGGAGGAACATTTCCATGCTTTTGTCTTCCTGTTCTGGGTCATCTACAAAAGCTTTAATTGCATTCAGAAGTTCCTGAACGTTATCGTAGCGAACTCTTCCTTCTATTGTTTTGTCATCATAAAGTTCTTTGAGAATGCCAGAGTTTTTGGCAACATGAGAAGCCGCTTCAAACGCATTGTTTGCTTCTATGGAAATCTTAAAAGACTTGATAAGCATGGCAAAATTTGCAATTGAAGTAACCAATCTGCCTTTTCCTAAATATTTGGCAGGATGCGAAACTACTTCCCAAATGGAAACATCATTCTCCATGGCCGCCACCCGAATTTTATCTACCGAGGTTTTGCCAATTCCTCTTCTAGGCAAATTGATAATTCGTTTGAAAGCTTCCTCATCGGAAGAGTTGACTGTGAAACGCAAATAGGCAACAATATCTTTGATTTCCTTTCTTTGGTAGAAAGACAAACCGCCAATGATTTTATAGCCAATATTCATTTTCCGCAAAGATTCCTCTATGGAACGAGATTGCGCATTGGTTCGATAAAGAATGGCGAAATCCTTATTCTCCAAATTATGTTGCATTTTGGTCTCGAAAATCGAATCTGCCACCAGTCTGCCTTCTTCAATATCGGAAGTGCATTTTGTCAATTCCAAAAACTCTCCTGCGCTATTCTCCGTCCAAACACTTTTGCGGAGTTGGTTTCGGTTGTGCTTGATGAGCGAATTGGCTGCTTCCACAATATTCTGAGTGGAACGGTAATTTTGCTCCAACTTCACGGTTTTCAAATCATCGAAATCCTTTTCAAAATTGAGGATATTTTGGATGTTTGCTCCCCGAAACGCATAAATACTTTGCGCATCGTCTCCAACCACACAAATATTTTGGTGAACGGCTGCCAACATTTTGGTAATTCCGTATTGCGAAAGGTTGGTATCTTGAAACTCATCAATCATCACATATTTGAACTTGTGCTGATATTTGTTGAGTGCCTCGGGCGATTTATGGAAAAGCACGTTGGTATTGAACAACAAATCATCGAAATCCATGGCATTTGCTCGGAAACAGCGAGTGCAATATTCCTGATAAATCTGCGCCATTTTAGGTCTGCCAGCAGTTTCATCTTCTGCCAAAAGAATGGAATTATTTTGGTAAGCTCTCCAAGAAACTAAGTTGTTTTTACTGGAGGAAATTCTGCCCAAAACGCCATTTACTTTATAGAGTTTGTCATTGAGCTGGAAATCTTTGATAATCTGTTTCAGCAAAGATTTGGAATCGTCCGAGTCGTAAATAGTGAAATTGCTGGTGTAGCCTAAAATATCTGCTTCAAACCGTAAAATCTTTGCAAAAATGGAGTGGAAAGTCCCCATCCACAGATTTCTCGCTTCTTTTCCCACCAATTTCTCAATCCGCTCCCGCATTTCTTTGGCGGCTTTGTTGGTAAAAGTCAGCGAAAGAATGTTGAATGGCTCAACTCCCTTAGAAATCAAGTTGGCAATTCGGTAAGTCAGCACACGGGTTTTGCCCGAGCCTGCGCCCGCAATTATCATCAAAGGCCCATTTGTGTGCATTACCGCTTCTTGTTGCGGTGGATTGAGTGTTCTGATTAAACTTTCGTCCATTGGTTTGGTATGTCTGTGGTGTTTCTTGTTAACTCACAAATTTACTAGGAAGGATTGGGAAAGGCAATTTTGTGAAAGGAGTAAATATGTTCAATTTAGGAACGGAGGATAAATAAATTGCTTTTTTATTGCAGTTTGTTTTTGAGGCTAGTTTAGGCAAGAAAGTTTGGCATAGCACCGCT
>JBLIFI010000045.1:0-17376 GCA_047633715.1 Flammeovirgaceae bacterium | reverse complement strand
AAATTAGGTTTCGAATTCGTTTAGACAAATCAAGCTCACTCAATCCAGCCAATCAAAAAAATGGGATAGCTAGGAAGGTTTTGGGAGTTTTGGGAAGAGAAATAGGCGAATGGGATGTTTGGGAAAGGTTTTTTTAGCTTTTTAAAACGAATTTGTGTATTCGCTTTTTGAAAAAAATATCTAATATTTGTGCTTACTCGACTCGGGGAAGTCGAGCTGCAGTATTCCATGAAATTAATTTTCCCATTAGATATTGTACCTGTCAGTTCCTCAGAACTGACAGATTTCGAATCCTCAGATTCGATGAATATGATTCAAGGAAATTTAAAAGCCACCTTATTAAAAAAGCAGTCTGGTAGAGGATACTTCTGTTCCGATTTTGAAGATTTGAGATTCTTAGTACTAGAAGGTATTTTTGTTGAGTCCTCAGACTCAACAACTGTCAAGTTTTAGAACTTGACAAAAGCTATTCTACCAAAGTTAGACTCCGATAAAGTTACCAGATACATCCAAATCGTACCTCGTAAATCGTAAATCACAAAATCCTGTTGAGTTTTTCGTAAAAAAATGGTTTATTCGTTGAGTTGGCAAAGAATTTTCTATTGATTCCCTAAGTAATACTTCAATCATCAACTTATTATTGAAGTATTACTAAATTGACATTATTCCAAATACATAGATACTATGAAACAGATCTTTTCACTTTTACTGGTTTTGCTTTTCGCTCAGGCAAACTTAGTGGCGCAAAATACTTTTCTGGATACGAAGGATTTAGGCATTTATAGAGATGCCTTGGAGCTTTTCGACAAGAAAAAATATGGAGCTGCTCAACGGAAATTCAACGAATATAAGGTTGAAGGCGACTCGGAAGACAAGCGGGTTTACTCACAATATTATGTGGCAGTTTGTGCACTTTTCTTAAAGCAAGCAAGTGCCGAGAAGATGATTTCCAGTTTCATTACGGAACATCCTGTGCATCCTGCTTCCAATAGTGCCTATTTCGATTTGGGGAATTACTATTTCGAGCAACAGAATTTCAAAAAAGCTACGAAGTATTTGCAAAAAAACGTAGTACCCACTCCAATCACAGGCAGAGACATTGAGGCGACTTACAAATTGGGTTATTCCTACTATTTCCAAAAAAATTACGCCAAGGCAAAACCACTTTTCAATAAAGTGAAAACAGGATTGCACAAATATGTTTCCTTGGCGAGTTATTATTCTGGTCAATTGGCGTATAAAGATGGTAATATGGAAACTGCTGTGACAGATTTCCAACGTGCTGCCTCCGACCCGCAATTCAGAGATGAAGTAGATGGGATTTTGCCAGTCATTTTTTACAGACAGCAAAAATATGATGTGGTAAAAGGAATGGTGTTGGATTATGAAAGTACGGGCAGGAAAATGAATCCGAATTTGAGTTTATTGGCTGGAGAAATCTATTTCCGAGAGAATGATTTTGTGAAAGCCGAGAAGTATTTAAGCGAATATGTAAAAAGCGACCAAGAAGTAGACCGTGGAGTTCATTACCGTTTAGGAATGTCAGATTTGCGAATCAATGAGCGAGCCGATGCAATCAAATACCTAAGCAAAGCAGCCGATGGCGAAGATGAACTGGCGCAAATGGCGGCTTATCACATGGGAATTACTTATTTGAGCTTGAAAAAGCCTGAGTTGGCAGACATTGCCTTCAACAAAGTACGGAATTTGACTTTCGATAAGGAGTTGCAGGAAATGGGAGCTTATTATTATACCAAAGTAAACTATGATGCCGAAAATTTCTCGGAAGTAGAAGAGGGAAATACCTTTTACCAAGAGCAATTTCCGAGTGGGAAATATGCAGAGGAGCTGAGTGGCTATGCTGGTGTGGCACTTTTTAACCTTGGTAACTACGAACAGGCGTTGCAGAAGCTGGACAAGAAGGAAAATAAATCTACGAAGGAACAACAGGTTTATCAGCAGATTGCCTACAATAAAGGAGCGTTGGATTTCAACGATGGGAATTTCAGAACTGCGGTTGATAACTTGAAAAAATCGCAACGCTATCCTATTTCCGACTCGCTCAAAAATAAAGCAAACTACTGGATTGCAGAAGCTTACGCAATCGGAAACAAGTACACAGAAGCTTCGGCTTATTACAAACAGGTGGAATCCAAATATGATATTTACACAGCTGCTCTGTACGGATTGGGCTATGTTCAGTACAATCAGAAGAAATATGCTGATGCGCTGAGTTCCTTCAAATCCTACATTGAAAGACCTGGGAATAATGACCGAGCCAAAAAAATGGACGCTTTAGTGCGTTTGGCAGATTGCTATTATGTTACCAAGAATTACGACCAAGCTATCAATGTATATAATGGGGCAATTCGGGCAAATGCCGAAGACTTGGATTATGTATATTATCAGAAAGCATTGGCAGAATTGGGAAGTGGGCAATTGAATGCAGCCAACCAAACTCTCGATTTTATTCTACTCCAATTTCCAGCCTCTAAACATCTTGACAGAGTCTATTTTGAGAAAGCAGAACTCAATTATGAGGCGGGTAGGAGAGATGAAGCCACAAAATGGTATGGCAAATTCATAGAGCAATTCCCAAGGCATGCGCAAATTGCCGATGTGTATGCAAAGCGAGGTTTAGCGTATAATCTGGATGGAAATAGTCCTTTAGCTGTGAGAGATTATAAATTTGTCATAGATAATTACCCAACAAGCTCTGGAGCGGAAAGTGCTATTCGTTCTTTGCAGGAAATCAATAACAACGGTTATCGGGTTGCAAGCTTGGCAGAATACAGAAGGAAATTCTCAATTGCCAATCCACAAAGTTCGGTAGGTTTGGAGACAGAATTTGGGGCGGCTTCTAAGGCTTTCAATGACGGAGATTATGAACTCGCCACACACACTTTGTTGGAGTTCTTACGAAAATATCCTTCCTCTCAGCTGACAGATGATGCAAACTATAAATTGGGGCAAAGCTACCAATATAGCGACAACCCGAAACAGGCAGTTGTTTATTATAAGAAAGTGGAAGGAACTTCTAAATTGCGGGCAACGAAAAGCGCGGCAGATTTGGAGTTGGGATTAGGCTTATATTCCGATGCGGTTACAGATTATCTCGTTTTGAAAAGAATTGCGCCAAGCAAAGCCTACGAGAGCTTTGCCATTCTGGGTTTGATGCAGTCTTACTTCGGAATTGACGATTATGAAGCGGTAAATATCTACGCCAGTCAAATTATCAATGAAAATATGACTCGGTATAAAAACCAGGCGTATTTGTATAAAGGGAAAGCTCTTTTAGCACAAAAAAGATATACAGATGCGGTTTCCCAACTTAATTATACTACTCAGGTTTCCACAGGAAAAGAAGGTGCAGAAGCGCAATATCTAATTGGAAAGGCTTACAGAGAACAGAAGTCATACGATTTGAGCAATCAGGCTTTTATAGGTGTTCAGAAGAAATTTGAAAATTACCCTGAATGGGTTTATAACGCCTATCTCCTACTGGCAGAAAATTTTGTGGATTTAGGCAATATTTCACAAGCAAAAGGAACACTAGAATCTATTATTGAGAAAGCAAAAGACACAGCAGTAGTTACTAAAGCAAAAATCAGATTGGAGGAGCTTTAGGAATTGGCGAGTTTGTGAATTGCAGAGTTGGCGAATGAAAAAAAATGCAGAATTAAAAGTAACTTGCTCGACTCGAAGGCAAGTCCCATCGGAGAGTCAAGGTACAGTATGATTTCGTACCACGACTCTCTGAGTCGTTCAGGCATTGCATTTTTGTGTATTTAGATAGCGAATACTTGAAAATCGCACTAAAATTTTAAACTCTTGCGTAACATCAGAAAATAAGTCTAAATACATCGGCAATATCTTTAGACCTGTCGATGTATTGGTTAACAAAGTCAAAGTAAGAATCTTTTTTCCTTACTCTTTTCTCCTTTTTCGAATCATTATGAAGAACATATTATTATTCTCTTTACTCATCGTCATTTTCAGCTCTTGCACTTCGCTGAAAGCACCCACTTTTCAGTCAATAGATGATTTGAAAGTTTCCGAATCTTCGTTGCGGAGAGTTACTGTGGTGGGAAATATGGTACTGAACAACCCGAACAAGAACAAATTGGAGTTAGATGAAATTGACATCAAAATGCTTTCCAATGGAAATGAGTTGGGAGAGTTTATTCAGAATGTAAGTACAAGAATAGATGGCTTTAAGGATTTTTCAGTTCCTTTCAGCATCACTTTCGACCCTGCCAAAATGGGAGAAAGCTTACTCTCCACAGCCATGTCTGCTTTCTCAAATGGGAAATTGAAACTCAATTTCCGTGGTTATATGCGAGTGCGGGGAATTGACAAGAAAAAAGGCTTTAAAATTCCTGTGATTTATGGGAAAACTATCAAGTTCAAATAAGAAGGATTGGGAGAAGTACGATTTACGAGGTACGATTTGAATCTCAAAATCGCACATCGGCAGGTTTGAAATGGGAGTCGCCATTGACAACACAGCCGAGTGCATTTCCTGACATTGGTTATTAACAGACATATTGAGACTTGCTAAGTCTGAGTAATTTAGATTTCTGAAAATTCGCAACTTTTATAACATTCATTTAGAGAGACTTAGCAAGTATTTGTAGCAAGGGAGAGAAGTATTCTGTTACAGAGACCAATAACTTTTCTATCGTACATCCTCAAATGAAATCTAGCAAAATCATGTTCATAGGCGTAATTGCCGTAGTTGTCCTTATTATGTTCTACTCGTTGAGTTTGGAGAATGATAAGGAATATTCTAGTGATTTAGTAAATGCAGAACTTGTTTCTAATGAAAGTGATTTTGAAAAGATTCTTGCGACTGATTTTAAAAAAATAAACACAAAACTCATAAGGCAATATACATCTGAATATCATCCTTTTCCTGAAAATTTTGTTGACCCAAAGTACAAGAATGAAACTATAGTTGTTTGGAGAGATGAAAATATAAAAAAAAATTTTGAAAGAAACTGGAGCTATACTTACAAATACGATTCTCAATCCAGACTCGTAGAATACTCTTATTCTGCTTGCTTGATATGTTCAAATATGGCGTATCATTATATAGTAACTTACAATGAAGAAGGAAATGTAACAAGGCTGAATAATATGTTTGGAAATAAAAGGCTAGAACTAAAATACAATTCTGATGGATATGTCATTGGACTGAAATCATACTATTCACATAGCAAGAATGCTTTACAAGAAGCAATAGAAACAAAAATATGAAATCTAGCAAAATCATGTTCATAGGCGTAATTGCCGTAGTTGTCCTCATTATATTCTACTCATTGAGTTCAGAGCAGATAGATGAAGGTTATTTGAAAGATTTGACCGAATTCAGAATTGACAAAAATGATAGATTTAAGAATAATGAAGCCGATTCCCCATTCGATAAGGTAAACAGAGCGGAGTTCGATAGTCTCAGCTACTTCTCAGTAAATCCTTATTACCGAATCCAAGCAGATTTTGAACGCTTGGGAGAGAATGAAGTGGTGGAAATTCCCACTACGAAAGATGGAGAATCTCAAAAATATATCCGTTACGGAAAGGCAAAATTCCAATTAGAAGGTAAAAAGCACGAAGTAATCCTGTTAAAACCCTTCGATAAGCTGAACCTTCCCACAGTTTTCCTGTATTTCAGAGACAAAACTTCTGGAGAAAGTACTTACGGAGGTGGAAGATATGTGGATGTGATTCCTGGGAAAACCTCTTGTATTATCGACTTCAACATGGCGTATAATCCGTATTGTGCTTATAACAGCTATTATATTTGCCCAATCCCACCAAAAGAAAACTACTTGGAAGTACCTATTGAAGCGGGCGAGAAAGTGTATGGATTGAAGAAATAATGATTGATAATGCAGGAAAAGTGTCATGAATTATTACTATTTTAGTTAGTACTTCAAAAACTGACTAAACAACCTCCGATTATTGGTATGAATTGCTCCTCTTCTCAACAGAAAATAGTAGGGATTTTTGCCTTACTATTCTGGTTCTTTGACAATTTTTGTGGTTGATGTATTCCATGAAACACGAAATAAGGAATAATCATCAATTACAGCATCCAGATTAGATAACTAATCTGGATGCTGTAATTGACCTCCAAAAAATTTGTCAGAGAACCAGAACATTTATAAGGCACGATATTGATATTTCCGAACCAACCACATTCTACCTGCTCTCCGATGGTTTCCAAGATTAATTTGGCGGAGTGGAGAATCGTAAAATTTCACTTAAAAGGTTGAATCGGCTACTTTCTGAAATCAGCCAAATCCCTATGGCAGAACAGCAAGTTAAGCTAGAAAACAAGTTGCAGAGCTGGATGGAAGAAGGAAATGAAAACCAAGTAGATGATATTTTGCTGATGGGTTTTAGGGTTGGAGACTGATGAATTGAGTTTTTTTGAGAGTTCCAAACCCAAGCTATTATCTGTCATTGTAGAAGTACTTTCACAAAGCTGTTCGACCGAGCAGAGAAATTCTATCTTGCAAATGTTGGATTCTCCGCAAGAAATAGGTGTTGGTTTCCTAAAAAAAATCGATGATTGAGATTTTCCTCCAAGTTAAACTAGAATTATTGGAGATTTACATGAATGTAGTTTTCGACATAATAGAAGAATGGCGAAACTAAATATAATGATAATCGCAAATCTGATTGAATGGTTCTTCAACAATAGATGAGTTAAAAAGCTCAGTTTTGACTCGAATTTTAAATAAGATTCTTTTTAAGGAAAATAATTTAAGCTTTCCTTTGGAAAAAATGAAAAACTTACCGAATTTCGCAAACCAAATGGCGAGGTAGCTCAGTTGGTTAGAGCACAGGATTCATAACCCTGAGGTCACGAGTTCAACTCTCGTTCTCGCTACAAGTTAAAAACTCCTTTCAAGAAATTTCTTGAAAGGAGTTTTTTTTATTCTGAAAAGCATAAACGAATTCTTGTGCCATGAAAAAAAACAACTATCCTACAATCACTTCCCAAGAGAAGCTGGCTACTTTTCCGACTAAATAAATGAGTCCGATGAAAAGGAGAATTAGTAAAAAGGCAATTCCAAATAATGTTCCTATTCCACTTCCGCTATTTTCTCCTGTAGTCTGATGCGCCTTGAGGAGTTTGAGGTTTCGGGTATTGGCTTTTTGCCCGAAGTCAATCAAATCGCCAATGAAGGGGATTGCGCCAAGTAGGGAATCGAAAACTACATTTCCCACCATTTTCATTGCCAATTGCCCGCTCACTCCATTCCGAACCATGCTCAAAATCATAAATGCGGAAACCATGAACGAAGCACCATCTCCCATGCCGGGAATTAAACCTATAATTGGATCAAGTCCGAAACGAATCTTTGTACCAGGAATCCGAAACTTGTCATCCATCAAGTGACTGATGTTCTCAATCCACCTGAGTTCTTTTGGAAGAGGTGTTTCTTGACTTTCGTTATCCATGCTTCTTTTACTCATGACTCAACTAATTCTAATTCAGTAGTTTATACTTCTTTGTGCGGAAGAATATCTTTCCCGTCTTTCAATCTGATTCTGATGCTTTTTATTCTTTTCTGATTGACAGAAGTAATAATGAAAACGAATTTTTTATAGGAAATCCGCTCTCCGGAATTGGGGAGTTTTCCAAAAAGTTCCAACATTAAACCTCCTAAAGACTCTGCTTCTCCTTTCACTTCATCGAAAAAGTAGTTTTGAATCTCCAGAATTTTACACAAATCATTCAGCGAAGTTTTGGCATCAAAAACGTAAGCTTTATTATCCAGTCTCTTGTAGTTCACTTCATCAGTATCAAACTCATCATTGATTTCCCCCACAATCTCCTCAATAATATCTTCCATACTAATTAAGCCAGAAGTGCCTCCATATTCATCGGCAACAATGGCTATATGAACTCTTTTGGCTTGGAAATCTTTGAAAAGGTCATCTATTTTCTTGTTTTCAGGAACCATGAAAATATTTCTTCTAATCAATTTTTGCCAATCGAAATGTTCATTTTGCTCTATATGGGCGAGTAAATCTTTTACATAAATAATTCCTTCAATCTTGTCGATGGTTTCATTGTATATAGGAATCCGTGAATAGCCACATTTATTTACTTTATCCATCAATTGATGAAAATCCGTACTGATATCAAAGGCCGTAATATCAATTCTGGTTCGCATGATTTGCCTCACGGTTTTTGTACCGAAATTCACAATGCTCTTCAGAATCTCCTTTTCTTCATTAGTAGTTTCCTTTCCTGTAGTCATTTCCACCGCAGTTCCCAATTCTACCACAGAGGCGCTATATTTCTTCTTGTTTTTCTTTTGGAGTTTCTTTTCCAAAATATCTCCAAACTGCGTGAGCAACCAAGAGAATGGATTGAGCACTTTTGAAGACACGAACAGCAAGCCAGAAGTGAGCCGTGCAAAAGTTAAATTTCTTTGGTTAGCAAAAACTTTTGGTAAAATCTCTCCAAAAAAAACGATTATGGCTGTGACTACAAGAATATGAAACCACTCTCCTCGGGTGTCATTTTTCTCTAAATTCATTCCTGCTAACACTAGCCACAGCATGTAAGTAGTAATAGTTACAATTGCCACATTTACTAAATTATTGATAATAAGTATAGTAGCCAGTAAAAGTTTAGGGTCTTTGTGGAGTTGGAGAATGCGAAGGTCTGTTGCTTTTCCGTTTCGCTTACACTCTTCCAATTGCTCATTGGAGAGAGAGAAGAATGCCACTTCCGAACCTGAAATCATGGCTGAAAGCACAAGTAAAATAAGTGTAACCAAAGTAAGCCAAAGTACTTCCGAAAGAGGGAAAGTATTCAATAGGAGTATTGATGAAAAGTAATCTTCCAAGGGTTCTATTATTGGTGGAAACTGTTTTATACAAATTGCATATGAAATTGCCTTATAGAGTCAATTCCTTACAAAGTTAAACAAACAAAAGCACCTTTAAGAAGAACTTAGTATAGGTAAATGATAAGTTGGTTATTTATCGTAGTTTATTTTTGAGGCTAGTCAAGAAAAAAGTTCCAGTCATAGCATCGCTATGGCTGGAACTTTTGACGAAGCGTAAACCAAAAAGAAACAAGATAAATGCAGTAAGTTATTTAATTCCTTTCACTTAAAGGTGCAGAAAAACTTATTTTGTGTTTTATGCTAGAATGGCAAATCGTCAATATCATTGCCGCCATCAGATGAAGCCGTACTCAATGGGTCTGGCTCGCTCACTTTTGGAGTAGAACTATTCTGCTGCATGTTTCCGCCATTGTTATTTCCACCGCTATTGCTCTCGCCTTCTTGATTTTTATTACCTGAGCCTCTTGGCATCATGGTCATGGTTGTTACTCTGATTTTTGTCCTTTTCCGATTATTGCCTTGGTCATCTTGCCATGTGTCTGTCTTAATTCGCCCTTCCACATAAATCATATCTCCTTGTTTCACATACTGCTCAACTACTTTTGCCAAACCATTCCAGATTTCTAACTCGTGCCATTCAGTATTATCTACCCTTTGTCCTTCCTTGTTTTTGTAGCTTTCACTAGTTGCCAAACTTACGTTTGCTACCACCGAACCACTCTCCAAATGCTTTACTTCCGGATCTCTACCAATATGTCCCAAAAGAATCACTTTATTTACACCTGCCATTGTATAATGATTAAAATTAAAAAGTATTTGATTGTCAGTTATTTAACTAATTTAGTTTCATTACTAAATTACTCAAAAAGCTTTGTCTGTACAAGTTTTTTTAGAGTAAAAATTATAACTATTAAGCCAAATAACCTACTTTTTAGCGTAAAGGCCAAAAGTAGAGGTGTTCATATTTTTAGTTTTTGAGTGAAATAGTTGAGTTCCCAGTATCATTTAAAGCAGAAAGGGTTTTCTAATCGTTCGTAAAAATCATTTTCAATGCTTTCCAAAGTCTGCCTTTCTTGTGGCGAGTCGTGTCTCCAAGCAGAACTCGCAAGCGGTGGGAATAGAGGAATTTGATAGATTCGTGGAGTTTGATTTCATATTCTGCCAATTCCAACTCCAAACCAATGGTTTTCATATCCACCTCAAAGGTAATTACCTGTTTCGGATTTAGTATTTCCACCAAATTCTCCCAAGAGGCTTCATTCTGGTTGTGCAAATTGACTAAAGCAAATTCATTTGGAGTGTGCCGAACGGCAGCCATTATTTTTAGCAGGAAATCGTATTCCCTACTTTTCAGTAAATCTTCCAGCGGTTCATTTACCAAAATGAGTGTCTGACTTTTATTCTCTCCAAAAAACTCGAAAGGAGGTTTTGCATTCTCAACTTCTTGCAATTCTTTCTCATCGCCACCTTCCACAGCAACTCTGTCTGTAATAAATAGCTCATCGGCAAGCAGGAAATGTAGGGAATCGAAGTTTTGCATGTTTGAATATAAAATATTGATGAGAGACTATTGTAGCAAATCCGAAAGTTTTAGTTTTTCATTGGAACTCATTTCTTCAAAATGTTCATAAAAATAATCTTGAGAGGATTTGAGGCTACTCCAGTTAGAAAAACGTCTAAAATCATTTTCTACAGAGAACTCTTTCGTAAAGTGAATTTCACTAACCTTTTCAAAGGTTACAGTTGTCTTTTTAATGTGTTGAGCGTAAAGCCAACTTATAGATTTAACAGGTTTAAAGATATTACCATGTTCTTGTTCTTTTTTAAACAATACATCTGCATTTTGAAAGTCTAGCAATGTTGGTCTCTCTTTTTTCTTTATATCTGTAGCGCAAATCAGATTCCATCCATATTCAGTATTTTTTTCTGACTCTAAAATGAAAATCCCACAATAATCGCCATCTGCCAATTGAAATACCAAACAATCTCCTTTCTCAAAAATAGCATCTCTTAATTTGATTACCTTTCTTTTTCGAGCAGTTTTTCTCTCCACCGAAATTTGAGCCAAAAAATTATCAAGTACTTTCTTTCTTTTGGATATTTCCGTTCCTAAGGAGTGCCAAAGCGTTATATCTTTTCCTGATTCTATAATATCTTTGACTTTTTCAAAAACATCAGGCTCTAAGGCTTTACATTCCCATTGTGATTTTGCCAAACAGAACCAGAAATTATTACTGTCTTCTTCAGAATTAATTAGCTCTTCATTTTCCTCAATAAGAACTTTTGTAATCTCAGGAACTTCGAATCCCTTATTATACATTTCAAAGAAATCGTATTTGACATCTTCAAATACATCATTAGATGAAATACCCGTTCCCCAAGTTCCCATTGTATTCTGATTGTAATTTTATCGCTTTACTATCTCCCTAAACCAATCTATCTTTAATATTCTTCGCATAAGTTCGACTGACAGAAAGTTGTTTGCCATTTTGCATAGTTGCCATTAAACCGCCTTTAAAATGCTTTTCCACCTCTTTCAAATAGCGGAAGTTGATAATGTTGGAGCGGTGGATTCTGACGAAAAAGCTAGAATCGAGTTGTTCTAGCCAAGAAGTGAGTGTTTTGGAGCTGACATATTCATCGTCTTTGGTGTGCAAAACAGTATAGTCTCCAGAAGCTTCCAAATACATAATTTCTGCCACAGGCAGGTTGAGCATTTTGTTAGATTTTTGCACAATCACATGGCTTGGAAAGCTTTGGTTGGCATTTTTTACCGTATCTAGCAATACACCAAAATCCATTTTGTTTTTCTCAATTTGCTCTAAAGCCCTATTTACGGCTTGCCTGAATCGGTCTTGGTCAATTGGTTTCAGCAAATAGTCGATGGCGTGTTGCTCAAAAGCTTTCAGCGCATATTGGTCGAAAGCGGTACAGAAAATCACCACAGGTTTATGGGCAATCATTTCCAACACTTCAAATCCATTGAAATCGGGTATTTGCACATCCAAAAAGATTAAATCTGGTTTGTGCTTATTGATTTCCACCACCGCCTCTTTTCCCTTGGCACATTGCCCTAAAACCTCCAAATTGTCGAATTCTTCTAGGAACTCGGCAATCAGGTTGCGAGCCAGTTTTTCATCGTCAATTATAAGGCAGGTTTTTATCATCTGGATTTTATTCGTTTAAATTATTTTCAGAAGGCTTCATGGTTACCAAAACTCGGTCAATTCGAGCATCTTGCTTCGATTTAATTTCGATTTTTGCCATGTCAGTATCAATCACTTCACCTACTTCGGGGAAATCTTCGTTCTTGGCTAAAATGTAACCACCTAGGGTTTCATAATCTCCATCGGGAATTTCCCAACCATATTTCTCATTGAGAAAATCTACTTCATGCCGAGCAGAAAGCATGAATCGCTCATCATCCATTTTCTTGAAGAACCAATCTTCCTCATCGTGTTCATCTTCAATTTCTCCAAAAATCTCTTCTACAATATCTTCAATGGTAACAATTCCCGAAGTTCCGCCAAATTCATCTACCACTAGAGCAATACTTTTATGTTCGGAAATCAGCTTAATCATCAGGTCGTTTGCCAACATCGTTTCTGGCACAATCGTAATTTCATTCAGAATATCTGTGATGACTTTTGGCTTTTTGAATAAATCCAAATGATGGCAATAACCTACAATATTGTCAATCGTCTCCTCATAAATAAGGATTTTAGAGTGCCCTGAAGTAATGAAAATAATAGATAATTCTTCGATTGTGTGGTCTAATGGAAGTGCTTCAATTTCCTTTCGGGGAATCATGCACTCCCGTACTTTGGTAGTTTTGAACTCCAACGCATTGCTGAAAATCTCCGTGTCAATATGGTTTTCCTCATCTTCCTGCGCACTCACGGTGTTAATATATTGGCTCAAATCAGTCAAACCAAAAACAGGTCTATCTTCTTTGTATTCCATTCGTAAGCCTTTGGTAATCAAAATTTTAGATAGTTTTACAATCAGCCAAGAGAGCGGATAGGAAACTATGTAGATGGCATTCATGGGCAATGCCGCTATTGACAAAAGCCCAAATGGATTCAGCATGGAAATGCTTTTGGGCAGAAATTCGGCTGTTCCCAAAACCACAATCGTGGCAAGAATGGTTTGAATGAGCAATGCGCCCAAACTGACTAAATTTTCGTTAGCGGTGTAAATACTAAGCCATTCCTCAATCGGCCCAACCAATAAATTGGCTGCGACAGTTCCGAAAATTACCAAGGCAATGGTATTTCCAAGCAGAGTAGTTGCTAAAAAGTAAGAAGAATTATGTGAGAACTTGGAGAGAATTTTTCCGACCATTGTGCCTTTACGTTGCTGAATAGCAATGTGTAGCTTGTTGGCAGACACAAAAGCAATTTCCACAGCAGAAAAGAATGCCGAAAAAGCAAGTGTGCCAAGTAATATAATTAACTGACCACTCATTTAGCAGAGGGTTTTGTAGTTAATAACAAAAGAGCAGAGTCGGAGTCTGACAAGGATGATTTCATACATTTTAAAGCATTTTGCGCTATTCAATCCGTTTTATAATTTGTTTTTAACCAGATGGTTAAGAAACTAAAAAAGTCAAAACTTATAAAAATAGTCCTATGCAAACGGCTTCTGAATTAGTTAAATTGAGTTCTGAATACGCTGCTGAACAGAGAATTGTTACTCAATTTACAGTTTTTTGGGGAAATTGAAGATAAATAAAGGCATAAAAAATTATACAAAATACGGCAATTGTAAAGAAGTAATGCGAAGCCTATGGCGCAAGCGTCCGCTTGTGCCTTTATTGCCAATGATAGCATAACTTGTTTCACATCACACCCAAAATACAACTTTTTACGCTTCAAAAGAGATTAGGCTGTTGGAGATTTCTCTTCCTTTTCAGCTACTGCTAAAAGATTCTTTCTTTTAAGAATCGTATCTACAAACTTCATGTCATTCTCACTTTTGAAAATCTCGAAAGGCAAGTAGATGAATTGCGCCAAAGAAAGTGAGAAATAATAATGGTCTTTCCCCTTTTTCGCAGACTGAATTTGATTCCAAGTTACAGGCATTCCCTGTTTGGCATTCAGCTTAATCAGAATATGTTGCGTGCTGATTTCATAATTCACTTTCTCGAACAAAAATTTGTATTGCTCCATCTGCGTAATTCCCGTGAACTGGATTACCCAAAACACAATCCACAAAACATTGAGTGTAATGGCAATTCCCAAACACCAGCCGAAAGCTTGTGGGAAAGGAACTGCAATGAGCATAATTGCCACAGGAATTAAAAAAGCCCACCAAAATTTGAGCAAAACTCCTTTCAATGCCATCCAAATATAAGTTTTGGTATCTAGCTGAAATTTTTTCGTTTTTGCCGCTCGCACACCTTTCGATTGTTGTGCCTGCTGTTGTTGTTGTCTTTGTAAATGATTCATTATTTGTGAGTATCTAGTAATAAGTATCAAGTATCAAGAAGAAAGACAAAAAGTGTCTTCTGCAAAATCGTTACTTGATTTGTTCATAATTTGATTTTGTACCGACCAGATAATTTATTCTGAATAGTAAGTCTTTGGACTATTCCACTACCGCCTTCAAACTAATATCCATGCTTTTGATGGAGTGAGTAAGTGCGCCAACGGAAATGAAATCGACTCCGCATGCAGCCACTTGTTTGATGGTTTCTTTCGTAATTCCACCAGAAGCTTCTGTTTCAGCTTGTCCATCAATAATGCCAACCGCTTCTGTCATCATTTCGTAAGACATATTGTCTAACATAATCACATCTACATTTCCGACTGACAAAGCTTCTCGCACTTCTTCCAAATTGCGGGTTTCCACCTCAATTCGTAAATTTTTGCCAGTTTCTTTCAAATATTTTACGGTGGATTTTACCGCATTGGTGATGCTTCCTGCATAATCCACATGATTGTCTTTCAGCATAACCATATCGAATAAACCATAGCGATGGTTTTTCCCTCCGCCAATCAAAACTGCCCATTTCTCTAACATTCGGAAGTTGGGAGTGGTTTTTCGAGTGTCAAGCACTTTGGTTTTTGTACCTTCCAAAAAGGAAGCAATTTCATGTGTGTAAGTGGCAATTCCGCTCATTCGTTGCATGCAGTTTAACACCAAGCGTTCTGCTGTCAGAATAGATTGAGCCTTTCCAGAAACATACAAACCGATGTCTCCAAACTTAACTGAATCACCATCTTTCACTTGCAAATCCACTTTCAAGTTAGAATCTACGTGGTGGAAAATGATTTCCGCCAACTCAATTCCCGCAATAATTCCTTCTCCTTTAATAATGAGCCTTGCCTTGCTTTGCGCATTTGCTGGCACAGAAGCCAATGTGGAATGGTCTCCATCGCCTACATCTTCTCTGAGAGCCGAGTCAATGAAATCGGCAATTGCCTGTTTTGTTAGATATTTTGCTTTCACAATGCAAAAATAGGGAATTTGTATTAGAGAGATTCGGGTTTGGTTGGATTTTTATGTATTCGGCTTATTTGCGTGAAGTATGTGGAGTTTCTATTGGTTGGAATTCTGTTTGTTGTACTTTGTGGTGAGTTTCATCTTTATGTTTCTAGAGTTTTGGTTTCAAATTTTGACGTTCTATCGCGATTGAAAGGCAACCTTGGCTGATTCTTATGAAATATCTAGCACTACCAGAAATTTTGGAGTAGATACAATCGAAGGCCGTTATGAGAATATCTTCAAAATGTATAAAAAGATAGGATATATTTCTCGCTGACATGGTAGTGCTTGCCCTTGTTTGAGTATTCCTGCTTCAGCATGGGGTAACTCTTTGCTATTGCTATGTAGTGGCTTCTCAACAATCCTGTTGATAGTTGAGCACTAAATAATTTATTCTTGGTAAGTACCAAGAACTATTTAATTGATAATATCTATTTTTCGATAAATAACCATAAATTATGCTTTATCAACTACTGATTTTTATTGCCATTCTTCTTCTCATCATAGGAATTATTCTGTTGGCTCGGAGTAAACAAAAAGAGAAGGGACTGAAGAAAGCGAAGGAGAGATGGGGAAAACCAAAGTCAGGTTATTTGAATTGGTCGGAGATTGTCGCTTATCAAAATTCATTTTCCGATGAATCAACCGAAGATTCTATAGATTCCCAAACATCTGGAGATTTAGATTTGCGGAATGTGTTTGCGCAATTCAACCACACGTACAGCAAAGTGGGCGAGCAGATTTTATGGAAAAACCTTCATTCCCCAAAATCAGAATTGAGTGAATTAGAGCAATTTGATGATTTGGTGGAAAATCTTAGAGGAGAGGAAGATGTGCGTTTGCCTTTTCAGTTGGAATTGCAAAAACTCAATAATTCCAAAGATTATTATTTCCCACAGCTGTTCTTTGGGGAAACTATGAATTCCCCAAAATGGGCTTCTTTTGTCTGGATTTGGCAAATTTTCACGCTTGTTTCTCTAATTGGTTCATTTTTCATTCCACAACTTTCCATTTTGCTCATTCTAGTGCTGACGAGTAACATGATTCTGCATTTTGTGAACAAACAACGAGTTTTGCGCTACGCCCAAGCTTTTCAACGTTTGCCAGTTCTGCTAAAAGTGGCAAAAAACTTGACAAAAAACCTTGCTGATAATCCAATTTACAACTCCAAAAATATACTTCAAGCCGATTTCCAAAAGTTGAGAAATCTAAAATTTAGACTTTTCATTCTTTCGGGAAATAGCACACAAGAAATTGACCCGTTGGGAATTATTTGGTTCTTTTCGGAAGTCATAAAAAGTTTGACTCTGATGGAAACGGCCGCTTTCCACAAACTTTTGCTTGGAATCAGAAAGCATCAAAAGCCGATTCGGAATGTATTTGAATTTGTAGGCAATTTGGATTTTGCGCTTTCGGTAGCTTCTCTCCGCAGTTCCCGAACTGATTGGGTCAAACCGCAACTCACTCCAACCGAAAAGGGAACTCAGCCTGAACTGAAATTTAAAAACCTGCGTCATCCACTTATAGAAAACTGCGTAGGAAACAGTTTGGAACTTGCTGAAAAAGGTATTCTAATCACAGGTTCAAATATGTCGGGGAAATCTACTTTTCTGCGAACTGTGGGTTTGAATGCAGTTTTGGCGCAAACCACTTTCACGGTTTTTGCCGATTCCTACCAAGTTCCATTCCTCAAAATAAGTAGCTCCATGCGTATTGCCGATGATTTGTCGGAAAGTGCGAGCTATTATATGAATGAGATTCTTTCTATCAAAAACCTGTTGGAAACCGCCAACTCCAGCCAAAAACCATGTCTTTTTCTGATAGATGAACTCTTCAAAGGCACAAATACACCTGAGCGAGTAAGTTCCGCCACGGCAGTTCTGAAATATTTATCGGGCAAAAGCCATTTCCCGCTCATTGCCACGCACGATGTGGAAATCTGCAACTGGCTCAATCAACAATACGAAACCTTTCATTTTCAGGAAGATGTAGATTCTGATGGTCTGCAGTT
>JBLIFI010000044.1:0-17500 GCA_047633715.1 Flammeovirgaceae bacterium | reverse complement strand
AGGATAAGAAATTGCTCAAGCCAATTGAATTCAGCAAAACAAAACAGGGCTTGGACTTGGATTTATTGGCTTCCCAATTGAAGAGTCTCCCCAATCGTTTTGGGCAACCAGTCGATTTGCGAACTAAAACCAGTTGGAATAGTACTTTGGAAGATATTTCCACTTTTGAATTGCTTGAGGTAAATCTCATCAATCATATTTCCCCTTACCTGCTAATTCAGAAACTCACTCCGCTGATGAGGCAATCTGAATTTGAAGAGAGATTCATTATCAATGTTAGCTCTTCGGAAGGGCAGTTCAGTTATGGTAATAAAACAATTCACCATCCGCACACAAACATGACCAAGGCGGCTTTGAATATGCTCACCCGAACATCTGCGGAAGAATACCAACGATATGGCATTTTCATGAACAGCGTAGATGTAGGTTGGATTTCTACAGGAGCGCATGAGGAAAAGCGAAAGAAACAGTTTGAATCAGGTTATATTCCACCGTTGGATTCGGTAGATGGAGCTTCTCGGATTTTGTATCCTATGCGGGAAGCAATTGAGAAAAAAAATTATCTTTACGGAAAGTTATTGAAGAATTATGAAGTGGTGGATTGGTAGAAGTAGTAGTTTAACTGGAAAATACTTGCCTGTCAAGCAAGATGCAGAGGTTCAAATACTCTCCAGTTCCGCCTTTTTTGAATTTTGAATAATTTTTCTAATTTATTCAAATCTTGGAGTCTGTCAGTCATGTTTATAAATTCTGTTAAGTGCCAAGAACTATTTAATTGATAACATCTATTTCTTGATGAATAGACCTAATTGTTTGATTTTCAAAAGGTTAATACAAAGTGGTTCTTTTTAAAAAAAACCTTTCTTGTACTTGCCAAACCCTAAATACATTACTAATGTCCAAGAAAGTGTTTTTTACAGCAATTCTCTTCGCTACACTTATAAGTTGCAAGCAAAAACAAGAAACCATCGCTACTGAAAAAGAAGCAGTTTCTGAAATCAATCCACCTGCAAAAGGCTTCAATTTGGAAAACTCAGATGAGCAAGCCATTCTTATTGCCGACAAGGTGATGGAAGCCATGGGAGGGCGGAAAAACTGGGATGAAACTCGCTACATTGGCTGGAATTTCTTTGGCAGTAGAAAACTGCTTTGGGACAAAAAAAGTGGAAATGTACGTATCGAAATACCTTCCAAGCAAACCGTCCTACTCGTGAATGTTTTCAATCATACAGGTAAAGTGAAAATAGGGGAGAAGCAACTTACTCAGCCCGACTCCATCGCCAAATACGTGAAACAGGCAGAAAATATCTGGATAAATGATTCCTATTGGCTCATAATGCCATTCAAACTCAAAGACTCGGGCGTAACGCTCAAATACCTTCGGGAAGACACCGTCCAAACAGGTCAGAAAGCAGCTGTTTTACAACTCACTTTCGAGGAAGTTGGGAAAAGTCCCGACAATAAATATGAAGTCTTTGTAGATAAGGAAACCAATTTAGTAAGCCAATGGGCATTCTTCCCAACTGCCAATTCCGACTCCGCACGCTTCATCATGCCTTGGAAAGACTACCAACTATATGGAAAAATCAAGCTTTCAAGAAGCCGTGGGAAATACGTGCCTTCTTATCTTGAAGTTTTGGAAAATGTAGATGACAAGAAATTCAAAGAGTTTTAACTAACTCATGTTTCGCAGAAATTACCGAAGTATAATTTCGAGATGCGCATCTCATTTTGCCACATATTGTGAATTCCTGTCGCTCGCTTCCAAGCGAGTGGCGCAAGGTGCTGGCGTCTCGCCAGAATGAATTATCATATAAATGGAATATAGAAAAATCTATTTTACTTATTGCGGCATTTTGAGATGAGCCGAATTTCGAGCTATAAACGAATCTTTTTCGTAGTATCAGTAGCTAAAAGCCTTGTGTGGAATCTTCATTTTGCACAAGATTTTTAGTTTTTTTTGATTGGATTTCGCACATCGTTTAGTGAAGAGTGGCTACGGAGCACCTGAGAAAGTTCCTTTAGCCAATGCCCAAGTCTATTCCGCCAATTTTCAAGGCAATATTTTCTAGATTTACTCAATCTAATTGCAAAAGTAAAATTTATCAACCTAATCGCCACTTTCGAGACAAGCCCCAAAATTGAATGCGGGAAAGTTTGCAATTCCTGTTTCCAAACCCGATATTTATTTCCTCTAACCAATACAACCATTTCCAAATGATTGACGAACCGAAAGAAATACGCCAAGGCGAAGAACTAGATAAATCCAAGCTAGAAAGTTATCTCAAAGAAAACCTGCCTAAACTCTCTGGCGAATTGGAAATCTTACAATTCCCATCAGGCTTTTCAAACTTAACCTACTTGGTTTCCATCGGGAATGAAGAATATGTTTTGAGGAAACCTCCTCACGGAGCAAACATAAAATCTGCTCATGACATGGAACGGGAGTTTCGCGTAATCAGTGCAATCAAGCCACATTACAGTAAAGTCCCGACTCCACTTGTCTATTGTAGCGATGAATCCATCTTGGGTTCTGAGTTTTATATGATGGAACGGGTAAAAGGAACAATTCTTCGCCAAACTCCACCAAAAGGCATTGAATTAACTCCTGCAATCATGGAAAAGCTTTCAAAATCTACCATAGATAACCTAGCGGAAATCCATAAAATTGACATAGAGAAAAGCGGATTGATAGAAATTGGCAAGCCAGAAGGTTACGTAAAACGCCAAGTAGAAGGCTGGGTTCGCAGATACAAAAATGCGGAAACCGATGAGATTGCAGGAATGAAAATTGCCGAAGAATGGATGTTAGCAAACCTTCCGAGAGAAAATGCTCCATCGCTCATCCACAACGACTATAAATATGATAATGTGGTTCTCAATCCAACCAATTTTGCTGAAATCAAAGCAGTTTTAGATTGGGAAATGACAACCGTTGGCGACCCATTGATGGATTTAGGCACAACCTTGGCCTATTGGGCAGAAAAAGATACTCCTCCAGCCCTGAAAAGCTTTAGCCTGACCAGCTTAGAAGGAAACCTAAACAGGCAAGAAGTGGTAGAAAGATATGCTGAGAAAACAGGAGCTGATGTGGATAATGCAGTTTTCTATTTTGTATATGGTACTTATAAAGTAGCTGTAATTTGTCAGCAAATATATGCTCGCTTCAAAAAAGGACTCACGCAAGACAAGCGTTTTGGAATACTGATTTTTTTAGTGCAAGCCTGCGCAGAAAATGCAGAGAACGCCATAAAATTCGGAAGAGTCAATCAATTTAGGTAAGAAACAGAACTGATAGTTTCATGATATTCTTTAAATAGTGCCTAAAAGGCATTTTTCCTGTTCAAATGCTAATATAATCCTAATAGAAATTCGGTTAATCTAAAAAACTTTGCTTAACTTGGATATTAACTAATTTGTTTTGCATTTCCACGTTTTCTATTTGCCTGCCAACTTGGGCAAAACCTGAAATTTCATTGTATATGAAGAATATATATATAGCTCTTTCCCTATTTTTCTGCTTGCTTTTGTCAAGTTATCAATCGACTGCACGGCAAAGCCAAGTAGATAGCTTGATGACCGCACTCACTAATTCTGAGCCAGACACTAATCGTGTACTTACCTATGCGAGATTAGTGATTTCGTTGAGGAGGGATAATCCAGAAGAAGCAACTAAGCTAGTTAATGAAGGGATTATGCTTTCCAAAAAGCTTAATTATTCATTTGGAGAAGGGGAGTTGCTTTTTTGGAAAGCTGTAATGTTAGGGACTGAACAGAAATATTCCGAATCTAATCAGACTTATAAATTGTCTGAAGAGTTATTTGAGAAATCTGGTAGAGTTACTGGGAGGGTATTTCAGATTTATGGTCAGATGAGTAGGAATATGGGTGCCATTGGGCATAAAGCCGAAGCATTGGAGTTTGATATGAAACGTTTGGTTTTGTCAGATAAACAAAATAATATAGCACAAAAGAGGGCTGCTGCCGCTAGTATCTCCAGAGACTATGAACAACTCCAAGACTATGACAATGAATTGGAGTATCAACTTATGGCGTTTAATCTTTGTAGGAATGACTCCAATTGTACGAAAGCCAATTATAGTACAATTCTAAACAATATCGGAAGTGCTTACAAAAACATGAATATGTTTGATGAGTCAATTAGTCATCTACATCAGTCTCTCAAAATAAATACAGAGCTTGGGAATGAAAATACAAAAGCATACAATTATGCTACGCTAGGAGATGTTTACTACCTGATGAACAAGTATGACTCTTCAGAATACTATATTAACCTTTTAATGGAAAAGGCAAAGGTGTTGGAGTCTGGCCTTTTAATTTCATATGCTTTTAATGATAGAGGACGACTTAGGCTTGGGCAGGGCAAGTACAATAAAGCAGTTGAAGATTTAGAGAAAGCCTATAAAATGGCGGCAGATGGGAATTTTGAAGAGGTTTTGGTTCTGTCTATTAGAAACCTTCATGAAGCTTATAAATTCAAAGGCGACTATTACAACGCTTTTAATTACTTAGAGAAAGACCTGAAATATCAAAAAGAATTATATGAAGACTATTTAGCAAAGGCAGGTGAAATACAGAATTATTATTCATCTGAACAAGAACAAACCGAATTGGAGCTTCATAAGCGACAAGAAGCTATTTTAGAGGCAGAAAACCATAGGCAGGAGATTTTTCTTTGGGTATCTGTAATAGGAACTGTTCTTCTCTTGATTTTATTATTATTATTCTATCGAAACTTCAGAAATAAGCAGAAGGCCAATAAAATCCTGAATGCTAGAAATAAAGAGATTCAAAAAAGTAATAAGGAGATTGCCAATCAGAAAGAAAAACTAGAACAAGCTTTTCAGAATATCAAACTTCTTAGTGAAATTGGGCAGGAGGTAACCACTCACTTATCTATTTCCAAAATTATTGAGACTACTTACAATAGTGTCAATTCTCTCATGAAAGCAGAAGCTTTCGGAATTGGTATCTACAACGAGGAAAAAAATAGAATTGATTTTCCTGGTTTTATTGAGAAGGGAATAACCTATCCAAATAGTTCGGATTTGTTGGAGAATGATAACCGATTATCTGTTTGGTGTTTCAAAAACCAACAAGAGGTGATTATCAATGATACCATTACAGATTACTCCAAATACATAAAGAGAAGATTAGCTCCAAATATTGGAGAGTCTCCCGAGTCTATTCTTTATTTCCCATTGGTAAATCAAGGAAAGAAAATTGGTGTGATTACAGTTCAGAGTTTCGACAAGAATGCCTATGATGAGTATCATTTGGATATGTTGAGAACGTTGGCAATTTATATTGCAATTGCCCTTGAAAATGCAGAGAATTTCAAGAAACTGAAATCAGCTTCAGAAGAATCTGAAAAGCAAAAAGAACTGATTGAGCAAAGAGGTTTGGCATTAGCTTCGCAAACAGAGAAAATAGAGAAAGCCTATGAAAATGTAAAGCTTCTGGGGCAAATAGGTCAGGGGATTATTTCTAAACTCTCCGTAAATGACATTGTAGCAACGGTGTATCAGAGTGTACATGAACTCATGGATGCTTCTGTATTCTGGGTGGGAATTTACAATGAAGAGGCAAATGAATTAGAATTTACTGGTGCTATTGAGAACGGAGAGGTTCTAGAGCCTTTTTCAATCAAATGTAATGACCCAAACAGATTGGCAGTTTATTGCCATGAAAACCAAAAAGACATTAGGATTGGAGATTTCTTGAGAGATTACTCCGAATATGTGCCGATGTTGAAGCCTGCTGTTGCTGGAGAGCAACCTGCTTCTATTATTTATTTGCCATTGAAAGGGAAAGATGGAAGGCTTGGTGTAATTACAGTCCAAAGCTTTAAGAAGTATGTTTATACAGAATATCATGAGAATATTCTTAGAAACTTGGCAACCTACACAACCATTGCACTTGAAAATGCCATTCTCTACCAAGAGATGGAGGATAAAGTCAAAAAGAGAACTTCACAATTGGCTTCTCAGAAAGATAAGATTGAACAAGCTTTTGAAAATATCAAAAAGCTTTCTGAAATCGGCCAGAAGCTGACAGGGTTACTTTCTCTGGATAGTTTGATTAAAGCTATTTATGAAAATGTGAATGGACTGATGGATGCGACAGCCTTTAGTGTAGGAGTTTATGAGGAAGGAGCTGACAGAATAGCATTTATTGGTTCTGTAGAAAAAGGAGAGGAATTGCCTACTTTCTATCATGATGTGGACGAAACAAGGTATATGTCAGCATGGTGTTTCAAAAATAACAAAGAAATTTTTACAAATAATGCCCACCAAGAGTATGTAGACTATGTTCCGAATATGCAAACCCCTGAAGAAGGGTTGTTTCCTGGTTCAATTATCTATATTCCATTAAGGGCGAAAAATAGGAATATTGGAGTGCTTACAGTTCAGAGCTATAAGGAGAATGCTTACACAGAATACCATTTGAATATTCTGCGCAACTTGGCAATTTACTCTGCCATTGCGGTTGATAATGCCTATGCTTACGAAAAAATTGAACTTATTAATACAGAAGTTCAGATGAGTAATAAGAAGATTATGTCTAGTATGAATTACGCTAAGCGTATTCAGAACGCAATTCTTCCGCACCGTTCTGCTATTGAAGATGCTTTTGAAGATTCTTTCGTGCTTTTCAAACCAAAAGACATTGTTAGTGGAGACTTTTTCTGGTTTTCGGAAAGAGGAAACAAGAAGTTTATTGCCGCAGTAGATTGTACAGGGCACGGAGTTCCTGGTGCGTTTATGAGTATGATTGGCAATAATTTGTTGAGTGAGATTGTAAATGATTTAGACATTGAATCTCCCGATAAGATACTGACTGAACTCCATAAGAGAGTACGATTGGCACTTCGTCAGCAAGAGACTGAGAACAGAGATGGCATGGACATGGCGCTTTGTGTAATTGATGAAGATGCAGGTACTTTAGAGTTTGCAGGAGCTAAAAACCCACTCCTTTTCATTGGTTATGATGACGATGGAAAAGTCATGCTAAATACCATAAAAGGAGATAAAATGCCAATTGGCGGAATGCAAAGAGAAGCAGAACGTATATTCTCGAAACATACTTTACAAATTCGAGAAGAGAATATCGTATTAGCAGGAGGAAATGAGAATGGGAACTATGAGGTAAAGAAAATGCCATTACCCAAAACTTTCTATATCTTCTCCGATGGCTACCAAGACCAGTTTGGAGGAAGAAAAAGTCGTAAATTCATGATGAAAAACTTCCGTAGGCTATTGGAAAGAATCCATGATCAGCCAATGGCAAAGCAGCGTGATACGCTCAAAGAGATTATTGAAATGTGGATGGAAGGGGAACAACAAACTGATGATATTTTAGTAATAGGCTTCCGAGTGAAGAGTTAGTTAGTCCAAAGTCTTTAGTTAGAATAAGTAAAAGAGAAAGTCCAAGATAATTTATCTTGGACTTTCTCTTTTTTTAACATTACGACTGAGATTACACATTAAATCTAAAGTGCATTACATCTCCATCTTCCACCACATAATCTTTGCCTTCTACAGAAAGCTTACCAACTTCCTTACACGCATTTTCTGACTTGTATTTCTCGAAGTCTTCGTAGTGAATCACTTCTGCTCTGATGAAACCACGCTCAAAATCGGTATGAATCACACCTGCTGCTTTTGGTGCTTTCCACCCTTTTTCAATTGTCCAAGCTCGAACTTCTTTCTCTCCAGCGGTGAAATAAGTAATCAAATCGAGGAGTTCATAAGAAGTGCGGATTAGCTTATCTAAGCCAGATTCTGTCAAATTATATTCTGACAAAAACATTTCCCTTTCTTCCTCATCTTCCATGTCGGCAATTTGTGCTTCAATAGATGCGGAAACAGTAATTACTAATGCGCCTTCACTTTTTATGCCTTCTTTTAGTTTCTCAACATGCTCGTTGCCAGTTGTAATAGCAGATTCTTCTACATTGGCAACATAAATTACAGGTTTCGCAGTAAGTAGAAATAAGTCTTCAACCGCATCCCACTCTTCAGCGGTAGCTTCTAAATCTCTTGTGTTTCTTCCATCTTCCAAATGGTCTTTGAATTTCTGCAAGGCGGCCACTAAAACTCTTGCTTTGGCATCTCCTACTTTGGCAATTTTTGCGTTCTTAGAGAGTTTTTTATCAACTGAATCCAAATCTTTCAATTGGAGTTCTGTGTCAATAATGTCTTTGTCAGCAAGTGGATTTACTCTTCCTGCTACGTGAACAATATTATCGTCATTGAAACAACGAATGACATGGATAATGGCATCAACTTCTCTGATGTTTGCCAAAAACTTGTTTCCAAGTCCTTCTCCCTTACTAGCACCTTCTACCAAACCTGCAATATCTACAAATTCAATTACCGTAGGCAAAACTCTTTGCGGGTTTACCAATCCTTCCAAAACATCCAATCGTTTGTCTGGGACGGTTACGATTCCCACATTTGGTTCAATCGTACAAAAAGGATAATTAGCTGACTCAGCAGTTCCACTAGAAATAGCATTGAACAAGGTTGATTTTCCCACATTTGGTAAACCAACAATTCCACATTTTAAACCCATAATTATAAAACTATATTAGTATTTCAAGACAAAATTTTGCGCAAAGATAAGGAAAATCTTGGAAAGGAAATGGTTGGGATTTGTAAATTTGAGAATCAGCATGACGAAGCATTCCAGATTTGAAGATATTGAAAAGTAAAACTTGGATATTTCATTCAAGTTTCATTTCCTGAATTTGTTTTTTTGGTATGAAGCATTCTATCAGAGTCAGCTATTTTACAAAAGCTCCTGCAATAACTGTTTCATTTCCAAGTTTTCAGGAATCTCCACCTTTCCAATCTGTCCGATAAGTTGAATACTCGCCACATTTGCATTAAAAACGAAATTGGCTTTCAATAATTCAGCTTTCTTGGCGAGTTTCCTTCTCACTATAAAACTATTTTTTCGGAGAAATTTAGTAATGATTTCCCTGCGGATTCCTGCAATGCAACCAGATTTTAATGAAGGTGTGTAGAAAATTCCATCTCGCTCCCAAAAAATGGAACTTGCCAAGCATTCAGAAATATTTCCATTAGAATCAAGCAAAATAATATCATCCAAGTTGCGAGTTTTTCGCTCCAAACCAGCCATTGTATAAGGTAGGGAACTTAGGGTTTTGTAGGCAGAAAAAGCGGAGTAGTTGTTTCTGACTTGCTGACAGAAATCTACATCTATGTATTTTAATTCTGTTTGAGTCTGATGCTTGGAGACAGAAATAAGCATTTCAAAACCCTGATTTTGCGGAGTATATAAACCACCTTCCGCTCGCCAAACTGCTATTTTTACTCTGGCATTCTCGTTAATCTGATTTCTTTCAAGAAGTTCAACGATTGCTTTTTCAATTTTTGAACCGTCAACTTTTTCAAGTCCTTCAAAACCTAAAACTGATAAGCCATTTTTTAATCTGTTCAAGTGCAGATTCAAGTGTTGGATTTCATTGCCTTTGACGATAATGGTTTCAAACATTCCATCTCCGTATTGAAAAGCCCTGTTTTTATAGGAAACAGTAAAATTGTCCTCTTCAATAAATTCAAATTGAGAATTGGTTTTAGAAAGGAAAAAGGCGAGTGTATTCAAAAGAATGAGATTTTATAATTGGTAGGTAGGAACTATTTTAAGTCAGTAATATCGTACCTCGACTCTCTGAGTCGAGTCGTAAAAATATGAAATTAACGATTCAATCGTTAATTTGGGGAAAGCGTTGTATTATTCTAATAAACCCTCGGTTGTTCTTTTGCAAGCTAAGAAGCTTGCCACAGAGTACAGTCAAAGCTAGGAAGCTTTGACTAGCCTATGAGATATAATGAGTTCTTTTTCGACCAATAATTAATGATAGAATACTGACAAGTAATAAAAAACACAAATTGTACTCAATCCCCAAATTAACGATTGAACCAAATAAACGAGCTGTTTTTTAACGATTTTCTCTTACCAACTGACAATTGTTCATGAATTTAATTAACCTCTATTCAATAATTTCCCATATTCTTCCATCAGTTTTTCAGCGTTTCTCTTCCACGAATATTTTTTTACCGCTTTCTGATTGGCTTTTCCGAAATCCTTCCGAAGTTTTTTGTGCTGGAGAAGCATTAGAATATGTTTCGCAAATGTTTTTCCATCCCAATATTCAGCAGTCAGAATTCCAGGCAGAATTTCTAGGGTACCAGATTGGTTGGACATGACAATTGGTAAGCCAAATTGAGCTGCTTCAGTAGCGACCAAGCCAAATGGTTCAGAAACCGAAGGCATGAATAGCAAATCGGCTTTTTTGAAAAATTTCGGAAGCTTCTTTCTACTTACCTTTCCCTTAAAATCAATGGAGTTGCCAATTCCTGCTTCCTCAGCGAGCTGAATTATATAAGATAATTTATCTCCCAACCCGACTACCGTAAATTTTACATTTTGGTTGGATTCCAAGACTCGTTTTGCCGTTCTGATGAGCGTTTCCACTCCTTTTTGAGCGGTAATTCTTCCAACAAATAATATGTTGAAAACCTTTTGGTTATTTTTTTTCTTAGTTTTTTTGTGTTTGGATTTTATTTTTCCGTTACTTTTTTTCTGTTTTTGTTGCTTTTTATTTTCTCCTTCCTCCTTTTTCTTTCCTCTTTTTTTCTTGTTGGAGTTGGAGTCAGTTCTTATCTTTTTCCGTTCTTTCTTTCCTCTTTTCTCCTTCCTCTTTCTTCCTTTTTTCTTGTTGGATTTTTCTACAATCTCAAAATTATCTCCTCCATTATAAACTGCTACAATTTCACAAGCGGTTTCGGTATAGTTTTCCTCAATATTGCTTTTGGTTATTTCGCTCACAGGAATTACCAAATCTGCCTTGTTGATTGCTTCCTCCTCAATATCATAAATGGGATTCCGAGTAGAAGGGTTTGCCGAGCGGTCAGTTTCCAAGGAATGGATGTGGATGGCGAGTGGCTTTTTTGACTGCTTTTGTATTTCCAATGCAGCAGGGAAAGTCATCCAATCATGCGCATGAATAATATCAAATTTTGTGGATTTGGCTTTCTCTGTAGCTTTTTGAGTGAATTGCTCAACTGACTTCATTAAGTCGGTTCCATAAACGGATTGAGAATCTGTTTTTTTAGTGAGCGATTCGGATTTCTTCTCAGCTATTTTACTCGTAGAAGAAGAAGGTTCTGATAACTCCAACCTGCTGTAAGCACTTATTTTTAAACGTGTTGAGTTTTCGTAATCTGGCAAAACAAGTTCTACCTTGGCAAATTCCCGAAGTGATTTCACTAAATGGTAAGTGGCAATTCCCAACCCACCCGAAATGTGAGGCGGATATTCCCATCCTAGCATTAGTATTTTTGGCTTCTTCTTTCCCAACAGGTTTCTGATTTACAATTCGGAAGCTAACTTACTGATTTATTACAAAGTTTGCTTAATAAACTCACAACAACATTGGAATATAAATAAACAAGTAACTCGTATTACACAGTTTTCGGATTCTCAAATCCGAGGAAAATGATATGTATATTAGCATCAAGACCTCCTTATTTCTAGAGCCTTAAAGTAGAATTACTTAGGTCATTTTTTTATACTCTACCCAGCCGTTTCTACATTATATCTGACTTTCAGAAATTTACAAGACCTTTATTTTGACAATTTTCGAATTTGAGAATCCGAAAATTGTCAGTTCTGGGGAACTGACAAGCACATAAAAAAACTGGTTCTATCGTGAATTTGGGTATTGAGTGCAATTCATGATTTTGAAGTTTAAGTTATTAGGTTCAAGTGTGGATCCTTGGGAAGCCCCGCTTGAACCAGCTTTATTGCTTGTTTTTCGAGTTTTAACAAACTCGAAAAACAAGGTAATTTCTTCAAATCTTAGTTTTGTTATACCTTTTAACCAAATTCACGATAGAACCAAAAATATTTTACTGTTTAAATGTTAAATACTCGGATAGACCAATTTCTTGCCTTTGGTTATGGAATTAAAGCTAATGTCGCAAATACTCGCTCGCATTCAATTTTGGGGAAACTAAGTCGAAAATTGAGTCTGAAGTTTAATCAAAGTTGTGTTAGGTCAAAAGGTGTTCAAATTGGCAAACCACTCCCCAAAATTGGCGACACATGTTTAGCTGATTTAACTCTCAGAATTTGTTGGCGAGTTTCGGAAATACTGATTTCTTCTCATCAATAAACAAGTAGCGAAATCCAACCAAAAACAGTTTAATATGCGTAACATGAACAAGTAAGTGGGCTTTTGAAGCAGAAAGAGCGAGCCAAATTTTTGACTTGCTCTTTCACTATTACTGAATTCATACTTTTATTTATACTTCAGAAATAGGAATTCCTGTATGTTTCTCAATAGCGGCTGCCACGAACGAGATAAATAGCGGATGAGGCTCTTCCACACGGCTTTTTAGTTCAGGATGGAACTGCGAACCAATGAAAAATGGATGATCTTTGATTTCCATAATCTCCACCAAATCTGTTTCAGGATTCACTCCAGAAGCTATCATTCCTGCCTTGTGGAAAGCTTCTAAATAGTTATTGTTGAACTCATATCTGTGTCTGTGCCTTTCCTGAATATTTACTTTGCCATAGACTTTCATTGCCAAAGATTTTTGCTTGATTTTACATGGGTAAGCTCCCAAACGCATTGTTCCGCCCATTTGAACCAAATCTTTTTGGTTCTCCATGATGTCAACAATAGGGTGGGGGGTGTCGGGTTGCATTTCTATGGAGTGAGCACTTTCCAGACCAAGCACGTTTCTGGCGAATTCCACCATGGCGCATTGTAAGCCTAAACAGATTCCGAAAAATGGAATTTTGTTTTCCCTCGCATATTTTACGGCAACTAATTTCCCTTCAATTCCTCTATCTCCAAAACCTGGGGCAATCAAAATGCCATCTACATCCCGAAGAACCTCCTCTACATTTGCATTGATTAAATTTTCGGATTGCACCCATTGAATGCGGACTTTGCACTCATTTACTGCGCCAGCGTGAGTCAAGGCTTCCATAATTGATTTGTAAGCATCGTGCAGCTCCACATATTTACCAATTAAGGCAATGGAAATCTCTTTGGTTGGGTTTTTTAATTTCCCCAAAAATTGTTTCCAAGTATCCAAATTAGGTTTAGGTACGTTTGGTAAACCGAGTTTCTCCAAAACAATATCATCCAATCTTTCCTTTCTCATCAATAAAGGAACATCGTAAATGCTCTCTGCGTCAATCGATTCCACCACCGCATTTAAACTTACATTACAGAAAAGAGCAATTTTTTTTCTCATTTCCATCGGAATCGGATGCTCAGTTCGGCAAACCAACACATCTGGCTGAACGCCTGCTTCTTGCAATGTTTTTACAGAATGCTGTGTAGGCTTAGTCTTTAATTCTCCAGCTGCTTTCAAGTAAGGAACTAGCGTAAGGTGAATTACAACTGACTGGTTATCAGGCAAATCCCAAATTGCTTGCCTTACTGCTTCCACAAAAGGAAGCGATTCAATATCTCCAACACAACCACCAATTTCGGTAATTACAATATTATAGTCGCCAGTTTCTCCCAAATGGAACAGTCTGCGTTTGATTTCATCGGTAATATGCGGAACAACCTGCACGGTTTTGCCCAAATATTTCCCGTCACGTTCCATCTGGATGACATCATTATAGATTCTGCCCGTGGTTACGTTGTTGTCTTGCGAAGTGGAGATGTTCAGAAATCGTTCATAATGCCCTAAATCCAAATCTGTTTCCGCTCCATCATCCGTCACATAGCATTCTCCATGCTCATAAGGATTCATGGTTCCAGGGTCAACATTGATGTATGGATCCAACTTTTGGATGGTTACCGAATAGCCTCTGGCTTTCAGTAATTTGCCCAATGATGCTGAAATGATGCCTTTGCCAAGTGAGGAAGTTACGCCACCTGTTACAAAAATATATTTTGCCGTAGTCATTTTTGGAGGGGAATTTAGCTTTTCTGATGAGTTTTTGGTTGGAGATTGATTAACTCAATTTTCCATTCTTTTATCAGTCTGCAAAAGTAGCGGAATATATTGGATATTTAAGTTGGAAGCAGTTCAATATTATGGGCAAGTTCTGAACTTCTCGAAATTGATTGTATGATTTAGAGTCAATTGTGAAAGTTTGAAAAATATAGGAATGGAGAAATAATAAATTATCTGTTTCTCTTGCCTCTTTTTAGTCTATCCTTCCAATTCCATTGCGGGCAAAAATAGCAGTCATAGCATCGCTATGACTGCTATTTTTGCCTAGACTAGTCTCAAAAATAGACTTCGACAAATTGCAATTTACTTTTCCACCGTTCCTTATGTGCTTATAAGAAAGAATATGTTTAATTTTGGATTTTTGAAATGAGAGTTTAATCAAAAATACTGTCTCGGACATGAGCAATATGAAAGAAGTTTTAAAAGAGGATAACAAAAAGGCACTTTTCCTGAATTTGGTAGTTGCCGTAGGAATTGTGGCTTTGCTAATAGTCGTGTTTTTCAAAGTCTATTTGCCACTCACTACCGACCATGGCGATACCATGAAGGTACCAAATATTGTAGGCAAGTTGGAGTCAGAAGCTTCTAAAATTTTAGAGGAGAACAAATTGCGTTATGAAATTATTGATTCGACTTATGCTCCTGAACTATCTCCATTGGCTGTGGTAAGGCAATATCCATCGGAAGGTTCTGAGGTGAAGGAAAAGAGGAAAATTTACTTGACGGTTAATTATGCGCAATCGCCAACTGTGGAAGTTCCAGATGATATGATTGATCATTCTTTGAAAAATGCAAAGACTCAACTGAAAAGGAAAGGGTTGGTTTTAGGTAGTATTACAGAAAAAAACTCCGAATTTAAAGAAAATGTTATTGGAGTTATTATTGATGGGAAAGAAATCTCAAAAGAGAATTTGAAAAAGGGTTTTTTGGTAAAGAAGGGGCAGGTTGTGGATTTAATTATTGGAGATGGGAAATCCAAAAAAACTGAATACGAATCCAATAATTCAGTTGAAGATGACAGTAACTCAGTTGAAGAACCTGATAATAGTGGTCTTTAAGAAAAGTAGAGTGATGGAGTTATTTAATTCTGATAGCCAGAGAAGCTTGATTATCAATATTTTATCAATTTTGTTGCTGTTTTTAGTCTCTATACTTTTATTTTTTAAATTATATCTTCCTTTTGCTACAAACTTTGGCGAGACGGTTACTGTGCCCGATTTTCAAGGGTTGGATTTAGAGTCTGCCAGCGAATTATCAGACCGCAGAGACTTGACTTACACAGTTGTTGATTCGGTTTATTCCAACGATTTTCCGCCAAATCATATTGTAACTCAATTTCCCCTTCCTAACTCAAAAGTGAAGGTCTCTCGGAAAGTACATTTTGTCATCAATGTAAATACTGCCACAACTGCGGTAATTCCTAATGTCATTGGGAGTTCGCTAGGGAATGCCCAACAACAACTTAGAAGCTTCGGTTTCAAAATTGGCAAGGTGAACTATGTTCCTCACGCAACAAGCAATGAAGTACTTGGTATTTCTTTGGGAGGAGTCCAGTTGTCAGAATCTGATTTGGAGGGAAATGTGGTCGCAAAGAAAAATCAACCGATTGATATTACTGTGGCAGATGGAATCGGAAAGATAGACTTGAAGATGCCACAGTTAATAGGAAAGCCTTTAGATGAAGCAGAGGTTTTTCTATTGGGATTAAACTTACGCATCAGAAAAATCCATTGGCGTTCCTCACAAAAAGCGTATGGCACAGTTCTAAATCAGAAGCCTTTACGAAATGCAAAAATTAGAGTAAACCAATCAGTAGATGTTTGGGTGGCGAGTGAGTAATTGTTAGAAGAGAAGGCTTTTTGAAAACAAAAAAAAGCTTTCCAATTTCTTGGAAAGCTTTTGGGCGGATAGTGGGGTTCGAACCCACGACCCTCGGTACCACAAACCGATGCTCTAACCGACTGAGCTATAACCGCCATGTGTGTTTCGGTTTGCAAATGTAGTAGTAGTATGGAAAATTGCAAAAGAAAATGGGAATAATTTTCATTTTTTTTGAGATGAACTAAAATGAGGTTTCTTTTGTGTTACTCAATCAAGAAAAAAATTATGGAAACCTACTTAAAAAGCAATTTGAATTCCGTTGTGGTTAGCTACGATGAAGTAAATAATATTGTGAATCTTTATTTTTTTGGAAATATAGTTCATGAAGATTATATAAGCGGATGTAAAAAAATGCTACATTTTTTGCAAGAAAAAAAATGTAGTAAAGTTATGTTTGACAATAGAGAGTTGAAGTTAGTGAGTACTCAATCCAGAGCTTGGGCTGTTCGTTCCATGTTGCCTAAAATGTACTCTCCCAGCCTTAAAGTTGCTATTATAAACTCTAAAAATTTCAGCAGCCAAATAGCTGTTGATACTATGCTAGAATTTGGGGAGCAGATGGGTTATAAAATGAATCAAGTCAAAGCCTTCGAGACTCTTGAAGAAGGCTTTGACTTTTTGATGCATAAAAAGAAAGAGATTTAAACAATATTAAAACCTCACAGCAATCATAGAAATATCATCTCTTTGCGCTTCTTTCGCTTGGAAAACATCTAAGTTATTCTCCAGTAATTCTCTCTGTCTATCGAGCGGAATTCCCACATAGGAAGCTAATAACTCTTTCAATCTCCTTGAGCCAAATTTTTTGTATTCTGGATTGTTTTGGTCTGCAAGCCCATCGGTGGTCAAATAAATCACATCTCCTTTGGATAGTTTTATCTCTTTATTGTTGAATTGCCTTTTGTCTTCCTTTTGCATTCCCCCAATTGATTTTCTATCTCCAGAAATGATTTCAAACTCGCCATCTTTTGCAACCCAAATTGGTCTTTTTGCACCTGCATAAATTACCAGAGCGCTATCATTCTCTTGAGTGATAGCGCAAATTCCCATATCCATTCCATCGGTATTAACTCCTTGCTCTTGACGAAGCGACTTACGAATGTTGACGTGTAAACTGGCAAGTATTTCCGCAGGGTCTGTGCATTCTTTTTGCAACACGGCTTCGTTCAGTAATGTATTGGCAATCATACTCATAAATGCCCCAGGAACGCCATGCCCTGTACAATCTATCAATGCCAATAATACTGTGTCGTTTATTTTTGCCATCCAATAGAAATCTCCAGATACAATGTCTTTTGGGCGGTAGATGACAAAATGTTCTGCAAAACTCTCTTCAAACTCATCTTTATAGGGCAGAATAGCGGCTTGTATGTTTTCGGCATACAAAATACTATCTGTGATTCGTTGGCTTTTTTCTTGTAACTGTTCGGTTCTTTCTGCCACAACCTGCTCCATATTTTGATAGAGAATGGCATTGCCTATGGAAATGGCAATTTGTGAAGAAAGCATATTCACAAGTGAAAGTCTTTCTTGCGTAAATACTCCTGCAACCTGCTTATTGGATAAATAGAGTACCG
>JBLIFI010000043.1:0-17506 GCA_047633715.1 Flammeovirgaceae bacterium | reverse complement strand
ATTGCCAAAAGTTTTACCCTGTGCTTAATGAGTTTGTCGCTCAAAAAGAAGATGTCAATGTCGTCATTATGCAAATAGGCTCTACCCCTGAGCAAAACAAAAAGTACAAAGCGCAGCAGGGCATCAAATCCACCCTATTGGCGGCTACTCAAAATGAACTCATGAACTATAAAGTGCAAGGTACGCCTACTTCCGTTTTGTTAGATGAAGAAGGCAAGGTGATTGGCTCAAAAACAGTATTTCAATTAGAAGAACTGCTCAATTTTGTAGATCAGCCTATTGCCGATGCTTCAAGCAGCTTTGAGGAGAAAGGCTAACTTACACGGTACACCGTAGCAGAATTACTTAGTACCTGATGTTACGCAGAAAAGTACTTGGCAGTGTTGTCGATGGCGACTCTCAAACCTACCAATGTGCAAATTCGAGGTAAAACCGTTCCTTTGCGTAACATGAGTTAGTACTACATCCTAGTTGTTAAGCAATTCTGTTATGTGTATATGAGTTTCAACCGCTTGGCTATATGCCAAGCATAGGGCATCCCGTGGTTAAGTTTTGGCTCGATGAGTTTAAAGCTGCAAGCGTGGACGCTTGAAGTAGTTTCCGAGCTTTTTTGTGCTAAAAACACAAAAAAGTCTCTGCCCATTTAGCCGTCTCACTAATCATCACGGGATTTGTCAAAGAACCGAAACTATTAAAGCATAGATTCTAAGAGATAGTTTCCTCCTAAAGTCGGACAGGGTCGCCTGGCGATGACACCAATCATCTCGGTGTTTTTTTTCGTCAATCTTTATGATATTCACCTAATGTATTGATTATCAAACGTGAACAACTCTATTGTCATTCTTACGCCTGTGCGATTAGGGGAAATCGCACTACAAAATCAATCGTAAGACAAAATGCCTTACGGTTAAACCACTCATTTACTGCACCTCAACGCACAATAGGACAATGACTGGCACTCTTCTATTGGGTAAAAGGGCAATTGAACCAACTATTATGACTTAACCTTACAGTCTTTACAAGACTCTTTTACGAAAGCGACAAGTTCTTCTAGTTTTGAGACTGTTTTTGTGCCTAATTTTTGCCTTCTTACACAAAAGCCGGATTTGTCAAAGAACCATAGTTTCCTCTGGAATGCCAGCCCAGCCAAAGTCGGACAGGGTCGCCTGGCGATGATAACTTTTTTTAATCAATTGATAACCAATAGGTAGCAGTTATTTTGTCTTCAGAAAATTAGTTAGTATATGTTAAAGTGCATAATGCAACCATTTGGCTTTTGGCTAGGTGATTGATTTTTTTTTAAAATTTGCAATTAAACTAATGACCATTCCCGATGGTCAGACAAATAGAATTTGTTACCCCAAAATAAAAAATATATAATGCTGATTTCTTCACAAAACCAGTTACCCTAACCTCAATCTCCTCGCTTTCCTGCCATTGTCTCCAAAATAGTACAATCCAACAAAAAGAACATAGACAAAGATTGCAAAGGAAAAATCTTTCTCATAAATTTATGTAAGAAGAATTAAAGGTAGTTGTAAACAAGTAATGCTATTGTTAAAGGGCACAAGCGAACGCTTGCGCCATGGACTCAGTATTACTTGTTTACAACTACTGAACTAAATAGGTCTTTTATCTCCAAAAAAGGGATTTACGAAACAGAAGCCAACGTGATATTAACAGAAAACCCCAACAATAAACCAGTTGCAATCAACACAATCCAACCAAAAGGAGGTATGCAGATTGACGAGGAGAAGGAGAATGCAGAATTGCTGAAAATGTATAGGCGTTTGCTCCGCAAGGCAAAACCTGTCATGAAACCGGGTGACTCTAAGCAAATAAAGAAGGCTTTCATGTTTGCCGCCCACGCCCACAGAGAGCAAAGGCGCAAATCTGGCGAGCCATACATTTACCATCCTGTGCAGGTTGCCATGATTGTTACCGAGGAAATCGGGCTAGACACAACTTCAATCATTTCCGCTTTTCTACATGATGTAGTGGAAGATACGGAATACACGCTGAAAGATATTGAGGATAAATTCGGGATAACCGTAGCAAACATTATTGATGGATTGACAAAAATGTCGGCTTCTGCCAAGATGAATACTTCTTTGCAGGCAGAGAATTTCCGAAAAATGTTGCTGACTATCTCAAAAGATATTCGGGTGGTTCTCATTAAAATTGCCGACCGTCTCCATAATATGCGAACCTTGGAGAGCCAGCCGAGAGACAAGCAAATGAAAATTCGCTCGGAGACCACTTATATTTATGCTCCTTTGGCTCACAGGCTTGGGCTTTACAACATCAAATCGGAGTTGGAGGATTTGGGTTTGCGCTATTCTGACCCAGAATCTTATTTCTCCATCAAAAAAAGTATTGAGGAAAGTAAACCAGAGCGGAATAGGTTCTTCCGAATGTTCAACCGCCCATTGAAGATGGATTTGGGTAAAATCAATCTGGATTTTGAAATCAAGATGCGGGCAAAGTCGATTTATTCGATTTACCAAAAAATGCAGAAGCAGGAAATTCCCTTCGAGCAAGTCTATGACTATTTTGCCATCCGAATCATTTTGAAGAATGAATTTGCCAATTTAAAAGCAGAAAAATATGCTTGTTGGTCTGTGTTTTCTGCCATTACCGACCATTACACCTCCAACACAAAACGTTTGCGAGATTGGATTAGCGTGCCGAGAGACAATGGCTACGAATCTCTGCATATTACCGTGATGGGACCAACAGGAAGTTGGGTGGAAGTACAAGTGCGAACACAACGAATGGATGAAATAGCCGAGAGAGGTTATGCCGCTCATTGGAAATACAAAGAAAAAGGCGCAAGAAAAGCAGGAAGAGGCAAAAAACACGATTCGGAAGTAGGTTTGGATAGTTGGATTTCAAAAATTCGTTCGTTGCTGGAGAAAAAAGAGACAAATGCAGCCGAATTTTTAGAGGATTTCAAAGGTGAACTCTACCAAGATGAAGTGTATGCTTTCACTCCAAAAGGAGATTTAAAGAAGTTGCCATTTGGAGCTTCCGTGTTGGATTTCGCTTTTGATATCCATACTGAAGTAGGAGCGAGGTGCATGGCGGCAAAAGTGAACGGAAAGCTTGTTCCGCTAAGCCACCAGATTACCAATGGCGACCAGGTGGAAATCATTACTTCCAAAACAATAAAAGCGAATGATGGCTGGTTGAAATTTGTGGTTACTTCTCGGGCGAAAACCAAGATTAAAGAATACTTAAAAGAAGACCATAAGCGAGTGGCGAGTTTGGGTAAGGAAACTGTGCAACGTAAATTTAAGCACATGAAAATTCCTTTCAATGATCAAACAGCTCAAAAGATAGCGCAGTTCTTTCAGTTTAAAACTGAGACCGATTTCTATTTCGATGTAGGCTCAGGTATTTTTGATCATACAGAAATCAAGCGTTTCAAAGATCATTTGAAAGATACTGATGAAGCCAAGAAAGCAAGACCTGAGACTGCTCATGAATTCAAAAAAGCAATTAAGAAAGTCCATCCCGAAGATGATGAGCTAATTATTGGAGAGGATATGAGCATGGAACATAGTTTTGCTAAGTGCTGTACACCAATTCCTGGTGACCCAGTATTTGGGTTTACTACGATTGGGAAGGGAATCAAAATCCACAGAACTACTTGCCCAAATGCGCCTTCTATGTTGGCAAATTATGGACACAGAGTGATAAAAACTCGTTGGAATTCTTCTAAATCTAAGAATAAAGAAGAATTTGAAGTGGATTTACTCATTGAGGGAGTTGACAGAATGGGCTTGGTCAATGATGTTACTAGAGTAATTTCCAACCAGATGAAGGTAAATATTCAAACAATAAATATAAGTGCAGAGAATGGTATTTTTAAGGGAAGGATTTCACTTTCTGTTCACGATAAGGATGAATTGGAAAGCCTTTTAGTCAATCTGAGAGCCATAGAAAATGTATTCCGAGTAACAAGGCAAGAAGATAAGGTGTAAGGTGTTGATTACATTTGATGGAAAAAGAGGGTAGTTGTCTGATAATTTTTGTGATTGATGTGTTCCATGAAATACGAAATAAGGGATAATAATCAAAAACAGCTCAGATAACCAAAAGGGTATTCCTCTGGGCAAGGTCAATAAATCAAGTTAAGTACGAGAAAGGTTTTATTTGATAGTAATAAATAATTATTAATATAACTGAAAATCAGAACTTTAAATGGGTTTACCGAGGAGTAAATAATGTTAATTAAATAGTTTTGGTACTTACGGTAATAAAGCTGAGATAGGCTAAATCAAAAAAGAAAAATCTGAACATAGCTATTCGGTTCTTTCTTTTTACAAAAAATGTAATATATTGAATATTAATTTTAAATTAATTTGGAATTATGCCTAAAGAATTTGAGAAGTTACTTAATGGAAACAAAAGGTGGTTGCAGAAAATGAATAAGGATGAGCCTGAACTCTTCGATTCTATGGCAGAAGGTCAAGAGCCTCCCTATTTATGGATTGGTTGCGCTGATAGCAGAGTCCCCGCAGAGGAGATTACCAGTTCTTTACCAGGTTCTATTTTTGTGCAAAGGAATATTGCCAACGTAGTGGTTCATACCGATTATAATTTGCTGAGTGTAGTAAATTATGCTGTGAAAGCCTTGAAAGTTAATCATATCATTATTTGTGGTCATTATGGCTGTGGAGGAGTGAAAGCAGCCATGGGGAAAACCTCTTTTGGTCTTTTGGATAATTGGTTGACTCACATAAAAGACGTTTATAAAGAACATAAAAATGAACTCGGAGCTATCGAAGACGAAGATACTCGCTGGAAACGCTTTGTAGAACTGAATGTACAAGAACAGGTCAATAACATGGCACGCTTATCTTTTATTCAAGAAGAATGGAAAAACGGCCAGTTCCCTTACATACATGGGTGGGTTTTCAACGTGGAAAATGGAGAGTTGATTGATTTGAAAATAAGTATTAACTCTACAGAAGGGTTGGATGATTTTTATAAATTGAATGTATAGAACATGATTGTCTGACAATTTTTGTGATTGATGTGTTCCATGAAATACGAGATAAGGGATAATCATCAATTACAGCCTCCAGATTAGGCAACTAATCTGCGCTGTTTTCGACCTCCACAAAATTTGTCAGAGAACCTAGAACATAATAGAAAAAAAACCTGATTCAATATATCATTTGAATCAGGTTTTTTTCTATTCATAAGAATACTCATACTATTCTCTTAGTTGACTGATGAGTCTCTAGTATAATCAGAATGTTTTCACAATATACAAGTAGATTGGCAACCCAAACGTAATATTGAATGGGAAGGTAATTGCCAATGCCATAGGAATATAAATTCCTGGATTGGCTTTTGGTACTGCAATTTGCATTGCTGCAGGAACGGCAATGTATGAGGCACTTGCTGCCAAAACGGCTAAAAGAAACCTGTTTCCAACCTCTTGAGTTACCCAAGTACTCAAAAAAGCGACTAAAATGCCATTGAATAGGGCAATGAATATGGCAAATAGTGTTACGAACTTACCATGTTTGAAAAAATCCTTTAATTTTCTGCCACTACTGATTCCCATATCTAACAGGAAAATTGCCAAAAAACCTTTGAATAAATCAGTAGTAAATGGCTTAATTCCCTGTGCCTGTTGTTCACTTGCCAATAGCCCAATCACTAAACTCCCCAAAATCAGTAATACACTCCCATTGGTAACGGCATGTTTCACTACTGTACCGAGTTTGATGACTTTCCCATCATTAGATGGATTATAAAAGCGAATAAGCATAACACCTACTATAATCGCTGGAGCTTCCATGAATGCCATTACCGCAACCATGTGTCCGCCAAAAGAGTAATTCTGCATTTCCAAGAAAGAAATTGCCGTTACAAAAGTTACTGCGCTGACTGAACCATAAGTGGCTGCTACTGCTCCTGCATTTTCTACATCAAGCTTTATCTTGAGAATGAAAAATGTATAAAGTGGAATCACGCATGCCGAAAAAACACCAAAAAGGATAGACCAAATGATTTCGCCACCAAAATCGCTATGCGAAAGCTCCTGCCCACCTTTAAAGCCAATGGCAAAAAGCAGATAAAGGGAAATGAATTTTGCGGAAGATGGAGGAATCTCCAAATCACTTTTGAGCTGAACTGCTAGTATTCCTAATATGAAAAATAAAAGAGCAGGATTAGTCAGGTTTTCAAGTAATAAATCGAAAGTCATAGAATTAGATTATTTGGAGTTGAAAAAGCTGGTATTTATAAATGCCTTGCCTTGTAGTATTAGCAAGACAAAGTCGTCATTATTAGGTTTGTTAAATACTCTTTTTCTCTAAACAGCAATTGGTGCTTTAATATGCGGATGTGGCTCGTAGCCAAGCAACTCAAAATCCTCGAATTTAAAATCGAAAATTGACTTTATTTCTGGATTGATTTTCATGCTTGGGAGTGGACGAATATCTCTGCTGAGCTGTAATTCTGCTTGTTCCAAATGGTTGGAGTACAAGTGCGCATCTCCTAAAGTATGAATAAAATCTCCCGCTTCGAGATTACAAACTTGGGCAATCATTTGAGTAAGTAAAGCATAAGAAGCAATGTTAAATGGAACTCCCAAGAAAACATCGGCACTACGCTGGTAGAGTTGGCAAGAAAGTTTGCCATCTGCCACATAGAATTGGAAAAGTGCATGGCAAGGAGGTAACGCCATTGTGCCAATATCTGCCACATTCCAAGCACTCACAATCATTCTGCGAGAGTTCGGATTGTTCTGTATTTGCTCAATTACTTGCTGAAGTTGGTCAATAGTTTCTCCTGTTGGAGTTTGCCAAGACCGCCATTGTTTCCCATAAACAGGTCCAAGCTCGCCATTTTCATCTGCCCATTCATCCCAAATGCGGACTTTGTTTTCTTTCAGGTATTTGATGTTGGTGTCTCCAGCAATAAACCATAAAAGTTCGTGAATGATGGAGCGTAAATGGACTTTTTTAGTAGTCAAGAGCGGGAATCCTTCTTGCAAATTGAATCGCATTTGATAGCCGAAAATACTCAAAGTCCCCGTTCCTGTTCTATCTCCTTTCTGGTTTCCTTCTTCTAAGATTTTTGTAAGGAGTTGGTGGTATTGTTTCATTGATAAAAGACTTTATTCTTTGTTTTAAGCACGTTGTGCTATTTACTATTTTTGCATCTCGCTTTAAGGAAAGCCCCGTTTAAGGAAAGCCCCGTTCCTAAGGACTTGAAATAGGAATTTATTTAAGCCAAACTACTTACAAATCAAGTTAGAAATATTAACCTTCGTGGCTATTCGTTTTCCTATCTCCAAACCAAGCTACTTTTTCTTATTGAATTGTTTATCGAAATAATCATAAGCTTCATTTATTTTGAGCGTAACCTCATCGGCTATTTTTTTCTTCTTTTCATCATGATGAAATAAATCTGGATGATACATTTTTATTAATCTTCTGTAAGAAGATTTGATTTCCTTAAAAGTAGTTCCACGTTTCACCTCCAAATCCTCATAATACTCATTTTCTTGGTTGATTTGGTTGGAGTTTGTATTCGTGTAGCTTGTATTCTTATGTTCCCAAGACTTGAACTCTTCCTCGAAATTTTCTTCTTTATAAAACTCTTGATCATGTTCGTCCTTGTCAAAAAAGTTCTTCCATAAATCGAAATCGTCTGCCTTTAATTCTTCTAACTTTGAATTGATATTTGCCTTGAGTATATCTTTCAGTCTATTGATTATCATTGTATTACCTATTTGGAGTGAAATTCAGCAGGCAATTTACTTAAAAAGTTGTTGAACTGCCATAACAAGGTTTTCCTTATTTCTACTTGAACAAATTATTTGTCGAGAGGGTTGGGACTAGAATCAGATGGAAAGATTATCTTTGCACATTATTTGAACTTATGTTCAGATTTTAGTCCCGATTATTTAAGTGCTTGTACAAAATTAAGTATTGTTTAAAATTCTTTAAAAATATTGACCAATTATCTGATTTTCAATTACTTTAAAACTAACTATTGAAAGGCGGATTCTATCTGCCCACTTACCAACTAAAAAATGCTTTACCCAGAAAATATAGAAGAGAAAATTGGATTCGATAAAGTCAGAGAACTCATCAAAGCAGAATGTAGCGGTGCTTTGGGAACTTCTTTTGTAGATAAAATCCGATTCTCTTTCAAGCTTGATACAATTGACAAACTTACTGCACAAACTACTGAATTTCAGCAAATTTTAATTCAGGCAGACGGTTTTCCGCAAGGAGGCTATGTAGATGTTGACCCAATTTTACGCAAAATCAGAATTATTGGCGCTTTCTTGTTAGAGGAAGAAGCACACGACCTCAAGCTCTCTTTCATTACCATTGGCGATGTGCTAAAATTCTTTGCTGAAGAGGAAAGGAAATTGGCTTATCCGCAATTGAATGAATTGGCAGAAAATGTAGATTTTGATTTGAATCTCATTCGGGCAATTGATTTGGTGGTGGATGAACGTGGGAAAATTCGCAGTAATGCCTCGCCCGAATTGGCCCGAATTCGTAGGCAAATGCATAATTGTGAACAGGGTTTGAGAAGCAAGCTCGATACACTTTTGAAAAGTTTCAAGAAAGAGGGTTATACTAAAGATGATGCCTCGCATACCATTAGAGATGGCAGGTTGGTAATTCCAGTAGCAGCAGAATATAAGCGGAAAATTAAAGGTTTTGTGCATGATGCTTCGGCAACTGGGCAAACGGTTTACTTAGAACCGCAGGAAGTGCTGGACATGAATAATGAAGTGCGGGAATTACAATTGGACGAACAACAAGAAATTGTCCGAATACTCTCTAAATTGACTGATAAAATCCGTCCGCATATTGAGAGTTTGAAGCAAGCGAACTTCTTTTTGGGAATGATGGATTTCATTCGTGCCAAAGCTCGTTTCTCTAACAAAATTGACGGAATCAAGCCCGAAATAGTAGATGAACCGATGGCAGAATGGTATTACGCCACGCATCCGCTTTTGTTTTTGGCGCATAAAGAACAAGGCAAAAAGGTAATTCCCCAAACTATTCTGCTTGAAAAAGAAAATAGAATTTTGGTTATTTCTGGTCCAAATGCGGGTGGAAAATCTATTGCTTTGAAAACCGTGGCTTTGTTGCAATATATGTTTCAATGCGGTTTACCAATTCCCGTAGCGGAAGCTTCCAAAGTCGGGATTTTCAAGAATATGTTTATTGATATTGGCGATGAGCAATCTATCGAGAACGACTTGAGTACCTATAGTTCGCACCTGACCAATATGAAGAATTTCTTGGAAGGAGCGAATAAATTCAGTTTGTGCCTGATTGATGAATTTGGAACGGGAACTGAGCCGAAGTTGGGTGCTGCAATTGCCGAGTCTATTCTGGAGCAAATCAATCATAAAAAAGCGTTTGGAGTGATTACCACTCACTATGCGAATCTGAAATTCTTTGCCGACCGAACTCATGGCTTAATCAACGGAGCGATGCGCTACGATGTAGATAATCTCCAACCACTTTATGAATTGGAAATTGGGCAACCTGGCAGTTCTTTCGCGTTGGAGATTGCCCAGAAAATTGGCTTGCCACAAGAAATTATCAATCGAGCAAGAAATAAAGTTGGCAAAAAGGAAATCAACATAGAACGGCTTTTGGGTCAGTTGGAGATGGAGAAAAAGGAGCTGGAAGATCGTAACTTCCAACTAGAAAGGCAACAGCAGAAATTAGAAAACACGCTTTTAGACTATACTGAGAAGAAAGATTATTTTGAGGAGAACAAGAAAAAAATTCTCAACGAAGCCAAAGCAGAAGCTTCCAAATTGATGGAGCAAGCCAATCGGAAAATCGAAATGGCAATAAAATCTGTAAAAACTCATAAGGGAGACAAGATAATTACCAAACAGGTAAAGCATGAAATCGAAGCCTTCAAAAAGGAATTGAAACCCGAATTGGTAGATTTGAGCAAGATTGTGGAGGAAGAGGAAATGAAATACAAAGTGATTGGTGGAGTTATTTCCATAGGCGATTTTGTGAAAGTAATAGGGCAGGAAACTACAGGCGAAGTATTGGAAATTGGTCAGAAAGATGCATTGGTTTCCATCGGTCAGTTGAAATCTAATATCAAGCTGAAAAGGCTGGAGAAGATTAGTAAACGAAAAGCCAAGGAAATCAGCAAAGCCCCGCAATCAAAAGGCGTGAATGTAAGCGAAAAACTGATGAAATTCAGCCTGAAACTTGATTTGCGTGGCAAGCGTGCAGAAGAAGTGCTTTCCATTGTAGATGATTTCATTGATAATGCCATCATGTTCAATCAGCGGAATATAGAAATTGTCCACGGAAAAGGAACGGGTGCGCTTCGGGAAGTCGTTCGTAACCAGCTCCGCCAATTCCCTGAAATCCAATCTTATAAAGATGGGCATGCAGACCGTGGCGGTTCTGGGGTTACGATGGTGGAAATGAAGTAGATTTATTGAGGAATGAGGGAAGAAAAAAGAGTGCTAAAATTCGATTTGTAAACTGATTATCAACTTTTAAAAAAAAGTCATGAAAGGTCAATTTCTATATCTGTTCCTTGCTTTTATTTTTTTCTTGCAAAAGTAGGAACGGGGAATAAATAAATAGCTTATTTATCGCAGTTTATTTTTGAGACTAGTCTAGGCAAAAATTGCAGTCATAGCACCGCTATGGCGATATTTTTAACGAAGGATAGACCAAAAAGAAACAAGAGAAAAAGCGCATTTATTTAATTTCCATTCCGTAGAGAAGAAATTGTTACTGAAAGATCAGAGTTATTCAAATTAGAAGCAGAAGTTGACAGTTTAGCAAAGCGATATGAGGAATTGGGCTATTTTAGTGGCTCAATCCAAGTAGTGAGGAACGACTCTGTTTTTTTTAGGAAAAATCACGGACTAGCTGATTATGAAAACAAGAAAGGTTTTTCGGAACTTACCGCCTTTAAAGTAGGTGAATTATCTGAGCTTTATGTGAAATCGATTTTAGAGAGATTTATTGCTGAAAATAGATTAGAAGTTAATCAATTAGCATCCAAATACTTACCCAAATAAAAGGCGATTTTACGGTAATTCCCGCTTTAGATTTTCAATACGAAAAAAAATGTTTTTTTTATGTTTTCCGTGTTAATTCGTGTGCGAAGTCCGTGTTCCAATCACGCTAGAACGTCAAAATTAGAGCGCAAAATCCTAGAAATATAAAGATTAAGCCTGATTTAATTCTAAAGCGGGAACTGCTGGCGATTTTACGGTAATAGATTTAATGAATTACAAAACTGGTTTGCCAACTATTCAATCCATTCGAGAAGCCAATCCAGGTGTGGAATACAACTCAATCCAATTTGCAAACTTGGCAGAGAGTAGGAGGGAAGCAAACGCCAAAAGTGAATTGAACTACAACCTTCTGGGCTTAAATACTGAAAAGTTAAGTGGAGACAGTTTAGAAAAGCAAATTGAAAAACACTTTCTATACTTCTTCAAAGAACAGTAATGGCAGTTAGGCAAAAGGCTATTTGTATTCAAATTATAGAGGAGAAGGATTGGAACTCCATATTTCCCCTGTTCAAAATGAAACCGAGGTTTTTGCAAGTCGTGGAATAAAATCTACTCCAGAAGATTTACTCAAATTGCTCCAAAATTCTTCTGAAGATTCAATCTCGATTTCTGGCTATTTAGCTTCTGACGGATTTAGTTACACGGCAACTAAGAAAGGAAATCTAATTATTATTGTTTTGAGCAATCGCAGACATCCTATTTCTAGCGAAATTGCTAACTCAATAGAATCCATATTGGAAAGTAAGGACTACGAAATCCCGCTTCTTAGAAAGGAATTTATACTCAATCCAAACCAGTTAAAACGGTTTGAAGGAAAATATGCTATCAATGCAAATGTAAGTATGCCAGTATTCGTAGAAAAAGATTCGTTGTTTGTGATGATGGGGCCGAATAAAGTCCATTTGAAAGCGTAGTCAGCTAATCAGTTTTTCGTGAAAGACGCAGATGCCAGCATGAGATTTGAAAAAGATGGAAATGGAGAAATAGATAAGGCGATATTGATGAACGGTTTCTTGAAAGGAGATACTGTGATGAAAATTGAATAGAAAATAGGGTTCTCTGACAAATTCCATGATGTTTAGCGAGGATGCTAAACATAGATAGCGTTTTTTTTCGCTTTGAAATAGTTCAATTTCTCTCTTATTCACACATCTTCGCAAACTCTCATTGTTGTACTCTTACATTCTTCTTATCTTGCCGATTGGAGCAAATAACTAACTCAGCTCAACCGAACGGCTATGATGATTTCAATAATGATTGCCATTTTCGTAATTGGCTACCTCGCCATTGCGTTAGAACACAATATACATGTAAATAAAGCAGCACCCGCACTTATTGTAGGCGTACTTTGTTGGACAGTTTATATTCTGATGAGTGGCAGGCCTGTGCATGTCATTGAACATGAATTATTGGGTTACATGGGGGAAATCTCCAGCGTACTTTTCTTTCTTTTAGGTGCAATGACGATTGTGGAGCTGATTGATGCGCACGAAGGCTTTGAGGTCATTACCAAACGAATCACTACTTCCAAACAGATTGTTCTACTTTGGATTATCTGCTTTCTGACTTTTTTCCTCTCTGCTGCTTTAGATAATTTAGCAACCACGATTGTAATGATTTCGATGTTGCGAAAGTTGGTAAAAAGCCATCAGAAACGAATGTTTTTTGTAGGTATGGTAATTATTTCTGCCAATGCAGGCGGTGCTTGGTCGCCTATTGGAGATGTAACCACCACCATGCTTTGGATTGGTGGACAAGTAACTGCGGGAAATATTGTGCAAAAATTGATGTTGCCAAGCTTCGTTTGTATGCTTGCTCCACTCTTAGTGGTTACTGCTTTTATGCGTGGGAGTTTTAAACACCCAAATACGAATGCTGATGGAAGTGTAAAGATGACTTCTGGAAGAATTGCGTTGAAACAGGCGGATATGAAAGTAGTTACCAGAACCGAGAGAATCACAATTCTTTCTTTGGGAATTGGCATGTTGGTGATGGTTCCTATCTTCAAATCGGTTACTCACCTTCCTCCTTTCATGGGTATTTTACTCGGCTTGGGTATTTTGTGGTTGGTTACTGAATTGATGCACAAAGGCAAAAATGACGAAGATAAGGATCCGCTTTCAGTCATGGGAGTACTTCAAAAAGTAGATGTGCCAAGTGTGCTTTTCTTCTTTGGAATTTTAGTCGCAATTTCGAGCTTGCAAGCGACTGGCGTGCTGAAAGGTTTGGCAATGTTCTTAGATGATAGATTCGGAAATGTGTATGCAATTGGAGTTTCCCTCGGCTTGCTTTCTGCCATTGTAGATAATGTTCCGCTCGTGGCGGCCTCCATGGGAATGTACGACTTGAGTGTTTACCCGCCAGATCATGTGATGTGGGAATTCATTGCTTATTGTGCTGGAACAGGTGGAAGTGCCTTGATAATTGGCTCGGCTGCAGGAGTTGCCGCCATGGGAATGGAGAAGATTGGTTTCGGTTGGTATATTCGGAAGATTAGTTGGTTGGCTTTGATTGGCTATCTTACTGGTGCCGCTACTTTTATTCTGACCAATGAAATTTGGGAATAGCTTCATTCTTATAATGCTAGACATTTTTCATTTTACTCGGAGCCGATAGCACCCGCTACGGGTCGCATCGGATTTGAGAACTGGTTTGCCATAGCATCGGCTACCAATCCAACCGAGAACTGTCAGAACTGCTTTGCCTAGTTTTTTATTGAATGGAGCGACAGCTGTCTTTTATTGTAGATACAAATAAAAAGACACACCATGAATTTATTAGAAGAACTGAAAGCCAAGAAAGAAGCCTCTGCCAAGAAAATACCAGTAGAGAAAAGAGCCATCATGGCGAATAGTATCAATCAGTTGGTAGAAAATGGATTAGCGAAAGGTGCATTGAATGTAGGAGATCAAATGATGGATTTTACATTACCAAATGCGCTTGGCAAGAATGTTTCATTTGCTGAAAGAGTGCAAAAGGGAAAAGTAGTCATTTCATTTTACCGAGGTGGTTGGTGCCCTTATTGTAATATGGAATTGAGGGCTTTACAGGAAATTCTTCCTGAAATTGAAAGTTTGAATAGTTCTTTGATGGCAATTTCTCCAGAAGTGCCAGATGAATCGTTGAATACATCTGAGAAAAATGAACTCAGTTTTGATGTGTTGAGTGATATTGACAATAAGTTGGCGAAAGAAATCGGCTTAGTTTTTCAAATGCCAGCAGATTTGAGAGAGGTTTATCAAACTTTCAATATAGATGTCTCCAAACATAATGGGAATGAAGATTACGAACTACCATTGTCTGCAACTTACGTAGTCAACCAAAATGGGATAATTGAATACGCTTTTGGTTCAGAAGATTATACAGAACGAGCAGACCCACAAGAAATTCTTAAATCACTCAAAAGCTAAGCAGTTTCTTGATTAGTCACGAAAAGCACAAAGATACTCGTCTTTATACTTTTCTGTCATGAAAAACACCTTCATTTATCAAATAATGATGAAACTATTGATTGTGTGGATTTTTTTGCTTCGTGGAATTACCTTTAATGGTGGCCTCTTTCCTAGAAATCATCTGCACTAACGAAATTCAGCATGAAAAAAGCACTTTCTATTTACCTGCTTCTATTCACTTTTTCACAACTCAAAGCACAGTTGCCACCGAAAACCTGAAGGTGGTAACTAATAGGAGTACTAAGTTTTCAGATTCTAAAAGTGATAAGTTGGCTTACAGGGCTTTCCTATAAAAACCAAAACTACTGATTTTAATCGTTTTGGTGATGGTGCGTGAGACACGCACCAAAGAGAACACTTCTTTTTTTGCGTGTCTCACGCAAAATTTACTTTTATAAGAAAGCTCTGAAGTTGGCTTATGAAAATTTGAGAATTTATCCTGTTTTTACCAAGCAAGGAGTTGCTGAATCTCAAAAAGGAGTTGGAAACTACATGCCGCGAAAAAGCAAATGCTCTCTTCGGGAATCCCGAAGAGAGCATTTGCTTTTTCGCATTACTAATTTTTTAGTGAGTAACCTTTGGCTCTAATCCTTTGGCTTGCTCTACGAAGTCGGCTACTTTTTCAGCACCTGGCACTATACGAACTAGTTTTTTTGCTTCGTTGGTTTCCACTAATTTAGCGTGCAGATTTTCTGGCTTTCTGTTACGAAGTTCTTTCACAGTATCCACACCTGCGCCTTTCAGCAACTCAGCAAACTGAGAGGCAACTCCTTTGATACGGAACAAATCTGCCATGTTTACCCAATCCAATATTTTCCCTTCATCAATTCCGCTATCAGCAGCAATCTTTTTTCTTCCACCCTTAGATGCTCCTTGCTCTAAAAGTGCTTCTACGGTCTTTACACCGCAATCAGTCAGCTTTTTTCCGTAAGTTGGGCCGATTCCTTCTATTTCTTCTATGTTCTTAGACATTGTTTCCTTTAGTTTTAGTGAAAGTTAAATTCTTTGTTTTCTGAGCTTCAAATTTGAAACTCCACCGAATAATAAAATGTTTTTATGAAAAATCCGAATTGAATTACAATTATTTGCAATTGAGAGTAAATGATTTTCTGCTTGAGCATAGCTGGGCTATAAAAAAACAGCCTTCATATTCAAATCATAAACGCAAATTTAGATTTTTATTAGGATTTAGCTTCTTTTGGATTCTCAGATATTTGCAGTTTTTTGTCATGTACTAAGGAGTAAGTGCTTGAACAGGTTTAATCAATATATAAAATTCTGACAGGGTTTGTGTAATCAAATGGTAATCAAAAATTTATGAAAAAATCCTGCCAGGGTTAATACATCTTTAATTTAGGCTTTTTACTTATTTGCAATTCGCTACCGCAATCAATTTTGAAAATTACTAAAAATAGAGTTTTCTCATTTTACAAGAGCGTGATATTTTTTAAGGAATTTATGGACTCCAAAAGACTTTCCTGAAATTGGCGGAACAGACTCGAAGTTCGCAACTTCCGGATACCAAAAGCAATTTTCCTTCTCATCAACAAACAAAAGTAAACTCCTTCAATATATTTTTCGTGAGGAGGTGTATTGAATGTGGAGGTTATTTCTATCTGTGAGTACAAAACCCAAGCAAGAAGTTTCAATTCATTAGACCCAGATTAGGATTTCTGCTACATAAGTTTATCATGTGCAAAAATGCCAAATGATGGCATAGGAAATACTTATACACTTAAATAAATTATGGGCATTCATTGGATTGATTTAGCTATTTTCATCATCTATCTGTTGGCGATGTTGGGAGTGGGCGTTTACTTTATGAATAAAAATAAGTCGAAAGAAGATTATTATGTGGGCGGCAGAAACCTCTCGGCTGGGCATGTGGGACTTTCTGTAGTTGCCACAGATGTGGGCGGTGGTTTTTCGGTTGGATTGGGCGGATTGGGTTTCGTGATGGGGATTTCAGGAAGTTGGATGTTGTTCACGGGGTTACTTGGTGCATGGCTGAGTGCCGTTTTACTTATTCCGAAAGTCTATCCGCTTGCCAAGAAATATAAATTTTTGAGTTTCCCAGAGGCGTTGGCATTTTATTATAACAAAAAGGTGGCTTTGGTGGCTGGAGTCATCTCTTTGGTAGGCTATATTGGCTTCACCAGTTCTCAGATTTTGGCTGGGGCGAAGTTAGCTTCTGCTACTTTTCCTGCCATTGGTACTCAGGAGGCGGTTTTGCTGATGGGCGTAATTGCGGTTGTTTATACGGTTATTGGAGGAATTAAGGCGGTGATTTATACAGATACTGTTCAGTGGATTATTCTGATGGTAGGTTTGGTATTTATTGGCATTCCCATGGGTTTCTACAAATTGGGTGGTTGGGAAGGAATTGAACCTAATTTACCCGCCAATTTTGTGTCGTTGACCAATGTTTCTGCCATACAATTGTTCAATTGGGCAATTACCATTATTCCTATTTGGTTTGTGGGAATGACGCTTTACCAACGAATTTATGCTTGTAAAGATGAGGCTACGGCAAAGAAAGCATGGAAGATAGCAGGTTTTTTCGAGTGGCCAGTCATGGCATTTATGGGTGTGATTTTAGGATTTTTCGCCAGAATTGGATTTGAGCAAGGTATGTTTTCCGAATTGGGTTTTGCCTCGTCTGGGGAAATGGATGCGGAGTTAGGCTTACCTCTCTTTTTGAGAAGTATTCTGCCAATAGGCTTAATGGGATTGATGATGTCTGCCTATTTCTCGGCAATCATGTCCACCGCAGATAGTTGCCTGATGGCGGCTTCTGGTAATTTCGTTACCGATATTCTCGGTTCAACCAAAAGATGGAAAGATAGTGGAGACAATATCAGGCTTTCTCAAATTGCTACCTTTGTGATTGGTTTTTTTGCTATTCTACTGGCAACTGTCATGCAAAATGTATTAGAGTTGATGCTCTATTCTTATGCATTCATGGTATCTGGCTTGCTTATTCCTG
>JBLIFI010000042.1:0-17596 GCA_047633715.1 Flammeovirgaceae bacterium | reverse complement strand
ACTAAAAATCAAATGCTTATATCTAAATTTTTGGAAAATAAATTATATATAAATCGTTGATTTTATTGAAAAAAGACGTTTTCTTGTCATCCTGATAGCATCGGCTACCGACTTACGAAGCAACTATTTTAAAATTGTAGGAGGTATATGTTTCGTAAACTCAACATGAAAACACGTAAAACCTGTGTTTTAAAATGTAAATAATTGATATTTAGCACTTTATTTTTATCATGTACTGAGAAGTTTTTTGAGTAAAAAACAGTTCAGAATCTCAGAACAATCCAATACAAATACAAAAAGAGGCTGTCCTTTCGGGACAGCCTCTTAATAAACTCTGAAAAGAGAATTACTTCAATTCTACTTCAGCACCAGCTTCTTCTAGTTGCTTTTTCAAATCTTCAGCTTCAGCTTTCTCAACACCTTCTTTTACGTTCGTTGGAGCGCTATCAACCAATTCTTTCGCTTCTTTCAAGCCAAGACCAGTCAAAGACTTCACCAATTTCACTACTGCTAATTTAGCACCGCCAGCTGCTTTCAACACTACGTCAAATTCAGTTTGCTCTGCTTCTGCTTCGCCTTCTCCAGCTCCACCAGCCATCATAACAGGAGCGGCAGCTGCTGCTGGCTCAATTCCGTACTCATCTTTCAAGATGTTAGCTAACTCTTGTACGTCTTTCACAGTTAAATTAACTAACTGCTCAGCAAATTCTTTCAATTCTGCCATTATTTCTATTATTTAAAAATGAATTCTTGTTTTAAAATAAAATTGAGCGGAAGTTTTAATTTGTACAGAACAAAAATCTACTTCCGAGTATTTTCCGATTAGGAATATCTTTAAGCCACTTCTCTCTCTTCCAAAGTCTTAAGGATGCCAGTAAGTGTTTGACCACCACTTTGCAATGCGCTAATAACATTGGTTGCAGGAGATTGTAACAATCCGATAATATCTCCAATAAGCTCGTTTTTGGATTTCAACGTGCTTAGTGCCTCCAAGTGTTCTGCCCCAATAAATGGAAAGCCGTCAATTGAAGCCCCTTTGAGCAATGGTTGTTCCCATTTTGAACTTTTCTTGAATTCTTTCAACATTTTAGCAGGAGCATTTGCTGCTTCTCCACCGAAAATGATTCCAGAAGTGCCTTTCAACACTATATCAGAAAATTCAGAGTAATCAGTACCATTATCTAATCTTTCAAGAGCTTTGGCAATAAGCGTGTTTTTCACAATCTTATATTCAAAGTCAGCCTTGTAACACAATCCACGGAAGCTGTTAATTTGCTTAACAGTCATTCCACCAGTGTTAGTGATATAGAAATTCTCTGTGTTGGCGAGTTTTTCGCTCAACGCATCTACGAGTGCATATTTTTCTTGCTTCGTCATAATTACAATCCTTGTATAGATGACTGGTCAATTTTGATTCCAGGTCCCATCGTACTTGTAAGCGTAATGCTTTTGAAGTACGTTCCTTTTGAAGAAGATGGTTTCAGCTTAGAAAGATTCAAAATGAATTCTGAAACATTCTCTGCCAATTTATCTACCTCGAAAGAAGCTCTTCCTACCCTAGAGTGGATAATTCCTGTTTTATCTACTTTGAAGTCAATTTTACCACCTTTCACATCCTGAACGGCTTTTTGAACATCCATAGTAACAGTACCCGCTTTTGGGTTAGGCATCAAACCTCTTGGTCCTAAAACTCTACCTAACTTACCAACTTTTGCCATTACCGTAGGCATCGTAATAATTACATCAACATCAGTCCATCCACCCTCAATCTTTTTGATGTATTCATCTAATCCTACATAATCTGCACCAGCTGCTTTTGCCTCTTCCTCCTTATCTGGAGTACAGAGTACCAATACCTTTGCTTCTTTACCAGTTCCATTAGGCAAAGTTACAACGCCTCTAACCATTTGGTCTGCTTTCCGAGGATCAACGCCCAAACGAACGTCAACATCCACAGAAGAATCAAACTTAGTGTTAGAAAGCTCCTTTATGAGTTTACAAGCATCATCTACAGAGTACGACTTTTCTCTGTCGTGTTTCTCTGCGATTACTTTTTGATTTTTAGTTAATCTAGCCATTTTGTTGTTAGATTAGTTGTTATCCCAAGGTGCGTCCCCAGAAACTGTGATTCCCATACTTCTTGCAGTGCCTGCTACCATTTTCATGGCAGAATCTACTGTGAATGCGTTCAAGTCAGCCATCTTGTGCTCGGCAATTTCTTTTACCTGATCCCAAGATACATCAGCTACTTTGTCTCTGTTTGGTTCCGCAGAACCACTCTTCAACTTAGCAGCGTCTTTCAGCATTACCGCAGCAGGCGAAGTTTTGATGACAAAATCAAAAGACTTGTCAGAGTATATTGTGATCACCACTGGTGTCAATACTCCTTGTTTCTCTTGTGTTCTGGCATTGAACTGCTTGCAGAAGTCCATGATGTTCAACCCTTTTGAACCAAGGGCTGGACCCACAGGAGGGGAAGGGTTTGCTTGCCCCCCTTTGATTTGCAGCTTTAAAAAGCCGGTTACTTCTTTAGCCATCTTAATCTACTTTTTCTACCTGTCCGTAATTTACTTCAATTGGAGTACTTCTTCCGAAGATTTTCACCATTACATTTAGTTTTTTCTTGTCGGTCAGAACCTCTTCGATAGTCCCCATGAAACCGTTGAATGAACCATCCAACAATTTCACCTCTTCACCTACACTAAACGCAACATCATGAATCACCTCATCTTCCTCCGTTTCATTCACTTTGCCTAATATCCGATTGATTTCAGACTCCCGCATCGGTTTTGGAATAGCGTTTGGGTCTTTGCCATCCACTTGAAGAAAACCTATCACGCCTGGAATACCCTTGATTAAGTGCATAACCTCACCATTGGTTAAGTCTGCATTTACCATGATGTATCCTGGCAAAAGGTTTTTTTCTACAGCAATTTTCTTGGTTTTCCCATCTTTCATCTTACGAATTTGAAACACTTTTTCCGTAGGATTCAGTATTTCAGATACAAAATCTTGCATAGCGTAGTTGGAAATTTCCTTTTCGAGATAAGTCTTTACAGCTTTCTCTTGACCACTCACAGCCCGAACAACGTACCATTTTAATTCGCCCATAACTTCTCTTAATCTCAGATTGTTAGAATCAGGATGGAAAACTCATTACTTAATACTGTAAAATAACTCAAGTGCATTGCCAACACCCAAATCCATCACATAAATTACTAATGCGAAAATCAGGGAAGCAATCAGAACCATTATAGAACTCTTTTGAAGTTCTGCGAATGGCGTCCATGTAACATGGTTTACCATTTCGTTGTACGATTCTTTTATCAGATCTTTCAGCTTTTTGAACATATAGCGTAACAGCAATATTTCCTAAATTATTAAAAGACAAAATTCCAAAAAAAACACTTCTGGAACTTTGTTTGCACGGGCGGCAAGATTCGAACTCGCGGCCTAAGGTTTTGGAGACCTTCGCTCTACCAACTGAGCTACGCCCGTATTTCCGATGGCTATAATTGCAATCGGACTGCAAAGGTAGAAATCAATTGCTGGATAGCAAATATTTGAGATTATATTTTTTAAGATTATAAAAAAAACTAAAAAAACTCTTTATTTAAAAGGCTTTTCATAAGAAACAAAATTCCTATTTGCAGTAATTAGTCGGTTCGTCTCCTATCCAAAAATCAAGAAAAAATCTGTAAAGTACAGATTGCCAAACTAAACCTGAAAACCTAACAAGGTAATATCATCACGCTGTGGCATATCGCCCTGTACTTTGTCTAGGAATCGATTCAGTTGCTCATTTTGAGCCGAAAGTGGAAGATGAGCATATTCTTCAATCATTTGGGCGATGGTGGCAGAGCCTATTTTTTTGCTGTTGGTCATGGCTTGGTCTGCCATTCCATCTGTTTGGAGATAGATAATATCGCCTTTTTTCACAGTAAGACTAACTCTCTCGAATATTTTCATTTTTCGGTCGAAACCGCCTATTCCCCTTCTGGTAGCTTTTACTTTTTCAAGCTGTTTTTTGTCTTGAGAATACAAATGGAGTGGGCGTTTTGCTCCTGAGAAATGGATAGTTGCACCTTCATTATCCAGACTTTCTATACAACAGAGGGCAATATCCATCCCATCATTGTTTTCCATGTCTTTTTGCCTCAAAGCCACCTTAATACTCGTGTCCAATTCCTCTAGCACAGTTTCTACATCATGAATATCTTTGATATTGATAATTTCATTCAATAAAGTATTTCCAATCATACTCATAAAAGCACCTGGGACTCCATGTCCTGTGCAATCTGCCACGGCAATAAACTGCTTTTTCTTTCCTTGACTGTCCGTGGTTTGGGAGTGCCAATAGAAATCTCCACTTACAATGTCTTTCGGGCGGTAAAGCACAAAGACGTCTGCAAAGGCATTTTGTAAATCTTCAAGCTTGGGCAACACGGCTTTTTGGATGGTGCGTGCGTAGCGTATGCTGGCGGTAATATTTTCATTTTTCTCCTCAATTACTTCGTAAGAATTGGCGTTAGAGATGGCAATTGCTACATAAGAGGCCAGCGTGCTCAAAACCGTTTTATCTTTCTCTGAATAGGCATTTTTAGTAAAACTCTGGACAGTTATCACTCCAACCGCCTTGTTTTCTACTAATAAAGGCATATAGATTAATGACTCGGGAATAGCTCCCTCAGCAGTATTATTCAAACCATCAATGTAATTTTTATGCTCTTTTTGGAAATCATTGATAATGACATCTTTCTTATTCAAGAAACAATATACAGAGAGTGAGTTGCTGTTTGAAAGGCTATCGAAACTGAACGGGATTTCTTCCTCATTTTCGATAAATCCATCAAAATCAATGGTTTGATTACCCTCATTGTAGATGCCGATACCAAAAGCCTCTGCTTTCATCAGCTTATTGATATGCTCATAAACCTTTCTAATAATTGCTTTGGTATGTAGCGATCCTGTGATTTCACGCCCAATATTGCTTACAATAGTAATATTGCTAAATGCTTTTTCTATTTGTTCTTTCTGCTCGTTTATAGATGCATTCGCTCCAACTAAGCTTTGATTTTGCTCTTCAATATGGTCTCTTTGAGTGGATATTTCTTCCGCTTGCTGTTGGAGTTCCTCGTTTTGGGTAACCACCTCTGCGGTGCGCTCACTTACTATCAGCTCCAGATTTCTCTTCTCTTTTTCGAGACGTTTTCCATTTAACCTTACTGCCAAATAGATAATCAGAATGATTGATGCCAAATAAAGCGCATAAGCGAGCCAAGTTCTGTACCAAGGAGTTTTGATATTGAAATAGTATTTTGCCGTGGTACTTTCTTTCCCAAATACATTTTTTGCCTTCACATTAAAACAGTAATTACCCTCTGGCAGGTTGGTATATTCCTTTGTGGTTTCCGATGTCCAAGCAGAAAACTCATCATCAAATCCATCAAGAAAGAACTGATAAACCAGCTGGTCGCTATACTCATAAAAAATCGCATTGTATTCAAATTTGACATTGTTATCTTGGTATTCCAAGTAGGTTGTACTATCTCCAATACGATTACCTGCTTTTGAATTAAGGCTATTGCCATAATAAATGATAGAATCTGAATTGAGCGTTACCTTGCTAATAAATGTATGGTAAGAGGAATCATAATTTTTCTCTCGATTGGTATTGTAGCGAATTAATTCATTATTGCCACTATACCAAACAATGCCGTTCTTGTCCACATATTGTGTCTCAATATTAGAAGTTAACTCTTTGAAAGGAGTGGTATTCCATTCAGGCTTGGCATCTGATTTATCCAAAGAAACAAGCCCTCCCTCGCTTGATAAGTAGATTTTGTCATTGCCAAATGCCAAATGCTTAATAGAGGTATAACCTTTGGGCACTGTAGGGAATTTGGTTGTGGGAACAAGCTTTATTTTAGCATCATCTCCAATGCCTTCCTCTATTTCATATATGCCTTGATTTGTGGTGACTAGAATTCCTCCTTCATACATGTAAGCAACATTGCCTGAGTTATAAGGCAATCCATTCAGCGTATCCAACCTTGTTATTTTAAGGTCTGATAAATTTGTTGTTGGAAATTGAACATATAATAGCCCATTACTTTCTGTTGATACCCATAAGTTTTCATTCTTGTCGTTTGTGATTTTCTTGATGTTGTACTTATGCTCAGTAAATAAGTCTGCATCTGACTCAATCAGACTTGTCCAACTATTTGGGTTGGAGTTAGTAGGATAATTAAGCTCTACTACTACCATTCCCGACCGCAGACCAAGGAAAAAATGATTTGGAAATTTGTTGGAATTCCCTAAGCTATAGACAACGTCTGAGGCTGTATAGAGTTTCTTAGTTTCAGCGCCTTTTACCTGATATAAGCCAGAATACATTCCCGCAAAAAGGTTCTCTTTATGAATACGAAGTGCCCATGCAGGCTGGTCAATGATGCTCTCAAACCGATGCAAATCTTTTTCTAACTGCAATTCATAATCCGACAAATAGTGTAAAGAGTTATAAGTACCAGTATAGAGTTTCTCATTGTATCGAATGGTATTTATGATACCCGTATTCAGCCCGCTTTCATTGCCAAAATATTGGAATGGCGAACTGGTATATATACATGAAATTCCATTATTGGTGGCCGCCCATAAGTTTTGCTGTTGGTCAGCGTAGAGATAATAAATCCTGTTATCAATCAACCCTCGGCTTTTGTTCACAATCCCGACAAACTTGCCACTTTTTTCCATGATAACTATACCTCCTCCAAGCGTTCCGATTCCATACCAGTTTTCGTTAATAGGATAGACACAATAAGCTTGGTATTTCTTCAAATAGTCATCAAAAACAGTTGGGATTTTTTTCAAGATATCAGAGCTGACCGATGTATTTTCAAAACTACCTGCCTCTTTCACCTTTTTGTAATCGTAGGAGTAAAGTCCATTATATCTGGTTACAAGTAGCAATTTTCCATCGCTTGCAGGCATTACATGTGTCAGAGATTGCGTAGTGCTGTTGAGTGTTTCTGTGTGAGGAAGTAATTCAAAGTGATTATCTACCATCACATTCACTCCCGCAGAATCAGTTACAAATAGTTCGTTTTCAACCGAATAGAAAAAGGCATGACTTGGGGCAGGAATTACCTGAATACTATCATTGTGGTAACGAAATATTTTATTCTTTTCCTTGAAGAAAACCCCATTTTCTGTAGCTACTACCCTCCATATATTTTGAAAATCGCGATGTGCTTCGGGGATTTTATCCACCAATGAAACCATCTCCTTCTCCCCAAGGTCGTTCACTCTCAAATAACCGATTTGCCCAATCCCACCTGCATATACTGTTCCGTCATCGCTGATTGCCACAGATAGCGACTTACTGCCCAATTTAAAAGAGTTCCAATTTTTTCCATCGTATTCAAGCACTTCCGTGTTGTTGGCGAAATACATCACTCCTCTCGGATCTTGCGCTATATTCCAGTTTTGGAAATGCGCTCCATACTCTTCAGAAGAGTAGTTTTTGACTCTGAAATCCCCATACTCTCCCTCTAATTGCCCAAAGCAAGCAGCTGTAGTTATAAAAAGTAAAAGTAGAGATGATCCAAAACTCTTCATGTAGTGTAGATTAGTAAAGATGTGGGGAAGTTAGTCGCTCATTTTTCTTCAATAGTCTGGGAATATACTTGTTTGTGGAAAGAGCTGGTCAACAAATCCTATTTTATTTTGGATAAGACTGCCCTCATTAACTAATGTTGTGCACTTTATGAGCTTCGACTTGAAAACAGGTGCTTTTTGTTTGGATTCTAAATCTCGGAGATTTTTCCGAAGAAGGAAGTCTTTGGTGTAAGTGAAGTGTATGGGCAAAATTGGATAGAACTTTAAACAGCTAATTATATGGGCGCATCTCATTTTGTCGCATACAGAAAAAGTAATTTCAAATACCTTGATGAAGCTCACTTGGATAGTTCGAGCGTCCGCTCGGGCTTGCCACTCAATGAAGCATCCGCTTCAAGAATTACCATGTGAATTGGACAAATACAACTGTCTTTAGTTTACTGCGATATTTTGAGATACGCCCTGTTATATCATTCCACTTACCATTTTTGGAAAAAGAAAACCCCTGTAAGCTTATTGCTTACAGAGGTTTTCTTTTTCCAAAATACATTCCTTACGATTTCCTCAACTCCAACAGAACCACATTCTCTACATGATGAGTATGTGGGAACATATCTACAGGCTGGATTTCTTTGACTACATATTTCCTATCCAGTTCTTCCAAATCTCTGGCTTGCGTGGCTGGGTTGCAACTTACGTACACAATTCTTGGCGCAGCAATTTCTAGTAACATTTTCAGCACTTTTGGATGCATTCCCGAACGTGGCGGGTCGGTAATGATTACATCTGGCTTGGAGTGCGTGCGCATGAAATCAGGCGTGAGCATTTTGTGCATATCGCCCGCATAGAATTTCGTATTCGTGATGTTGTTCACTTGTGCATTGATTTTTGCATCTTTAATCGCATCTTCTACAAACTCAATCCCGATGACTTCTTTAGCTTGCTTGGCTACGAATTGGGCAATTGTTCCCGTTCCAGTATATAAATCATAAACCACTTCATCTCCCGTAAGTTGAGCGAGATTTCTGGCAACTTTGTAGAGTTCGTAAGCTTGGTGAGAATTGGTTTGGTAGAATGATTTCGGTCCAATTCGGAAGCGCAAACCTTCCATTTCTTCTTCAATATAAGGCTTCCCAGAGAAATTGACAACTTCTAAATCTCCATACGTATCATTCATTTTCTGATTGATAGTGTAATTAAGCGAAGTGATTTCTGGGAACTTCTCTTGCAAAAACTCCATAATTGCCTGAATGCCTTCCATGTTATCGTCTCCAACAATCAAATTTACCATTACCTCGCCCGTGCTGGTAGTTCTGATGGCAAGATTTCGCATGAAACCTTTCATTTCATACACATTGAAAAATGAGAATTCATGTTCTTTGGCAAAATCTCTTACTGCCAAACGAATGCTGTTGGAGGGCTCTTCTTGCAAGTGGCATTGGTCAATATCCAATACCTTATCGAACCTTCCAGGAATGTGGAAACCCAACCCTCTTCGGTCGGTAACATCATGATTATCAATCTCTTCCCTTGTAAGCCATTTGCCGTGAGTGAATGTAAACTCTAGCTTATTTCTATAAAATTTAGTTTCCGCAGAACCTATAATCGGTTTGATTTCGGGCAACTCCAACTTGCCAATTCTTGTCAGCGAATCGTTCACTTGCTTTTGCTTGTAAAAAAGCTGTTTTTCATAGGTCAAATTTTGCCATTTGCAACCTCCACACGTCCCGAAATATTCACAGAAAGCCTCAATTCTATCTTCACTTTTCTTGATGAATTTGGTAGGAATGGCTTCCATGAAACTCTTTTTCTTTTTCACAACTTGAACATCCACAATATCACCTGGCACGGTATTTTTCACAAAAATCACTTGCCCATCTTTCTTCGCCAAACTTCTGCCCTTATCGGCAATATCTTCAATTACAAGATTCTCTATCTGGATATTTGTTCTTTTCCTTGCCATACTATTTGCTATTCAAATTCAAAAATGTTTGCAAAAGTAATAATAATGTGCCGATTTGTTGACGCGATAATTAGTTAATCCAAATAATTATTTTATTTGAATTTGGGTTTTACAAAATCGAAGGATTCTTCTCATTTTTGCCACTATTCAAAAGCAGCCTATTCTCTCACAGTCAACGAATCAAAAACTCCATGAGACTCCTACTAGTTTTATCATTTCTTTTTGTTTCATTCTTTCACTCATTCCGTTCCTCTGCACAAAGCATGACTTCTGCTTATGCATTTGCAGATAGTTTGGAGAGAGAAATTGAGAACCGTGAAACCACTTTAATCAATGCGAGGTTTAATGCTGACAAGTTTCTAGACAAAATTATTTTCAAAATTCCAGACAATAGGAAATTAACTAATTTCAATACTGCGTTTGCCATAGGCTTCAAAAAAACATTCGATTTCGGAAATATTCTACTTACCAATTTTACTGAAAAGGAAACTTATTACAGCTTCATTGAAAGCTATGTCAACCAACAGTCCAAAAAAGTCCATCTGATATTCAGGCTTTTCAGTCTAGATGGAGGATTGAATTACCATGATTATGAGCTAGACTTTAATAACAAAATGAACTATTGGGAAATTTCTGATGCGTATTTCTACTTGCATGGAGAAAATTTCAGCAAGACTCTTCGAAGCCTTTACATGCCAGCCGTTTCACCAATCCTCAAGAAAAATCAGAAATCAGCAAATGAAGAAAAGCATATTATTCTAAAGATTAAGGAGATAAAAGATTTGGCAGAAAGTGGCAACTATGAATTAGCATATAAAATGTGCGACTCCATTCCAAAAGCAAGCCAAAACAAAAAACACTTCAGACTAATGGTATTGAATATTGCCAAGAACATAAACACAGAGAAATACATAGAAGAAGGGCGTAAAATACTAGATTTATTTCCTGATGACCCAAGTGTGAACCTAGTTGCCATAGATTACTATTTCAACAGTGAAGAATACGAAGAGTGCCAACAAGTAATAGATAAGCTAGATGAACAAGTTGGTGGAGACGATTTATTAGACTTTTATAGAGGGAATACTCATTATAAAATGAAAGAACTTGGCAAGGCAACTAATTATTACAAAGCAACACTCGAAAATTACCCTTACTTTCAAAAGGCTTATGATTTGCTGATAGAGATATATGTAACTCAAAAGGACTTAGAGAATGCAATAAATTCCATTGACAAAATGGTGGTTGAAAATGAATATGATAAACAAGAAATCGCTGATATCATTCGAGAGCTTTATCCGAAACTAAGTAAAAGTGGAAAATTCAAGGCTTGGGCGAAGAAGTAGAGTTTTGCTCTATACTTTCATAAGCATGAAACCTCCACAAACGATTTCCTTTCATTTTACCTAAAAACTCACTTTCTTGCTTGTTGGATTCATAAACATCTTTTCCCAACAAGCAAATGCAACTTTACAGCACTAAAAACAAATCTAAATTATTCAGTTTCAAGGAAGCAGTTCTCAAAGGGCTTCCGTCAGACAATGGGCTTTTTATGCCTTTGGAGATTCCGAAACTACCCAATTCTTTCTTCGAGGAATTGCCTAATCTATCTTTTGAGGAGATCGCCTTCCAAGTCAGCAAAACACTTTTAGCCGATTCTGTGGAGATAGAGACCTTGAGGAAAATCGCTTATGAGACTGTCAATTTTGAAGCTCCAACCGTAAATATTCACGATAATATTCATGCTTTAGAGCTTTTTCATGGACCAACATTGGCTTTCAAAGATTTTGGAGCGAGGTTCATGGCAAGGCTGATGTCGCATTTCATGGAAGGAGAAAACCAGAAATTACACATTTTGGTGGCAACTTCTGGAGACACAGGTGGCGCAGTTGGGAAAGGTTTTTTGGGTGTGGAGAATATTGAAGTCACCATTCTTTACCCAAGCGGAAAAGTGAGCGATGTGCAGGAAAAGCAATTGACCACTTTGGGCAAAAATGTGCGTGCCTTGGAAATCAATGGCACTTTCGATGATTGCCAAGCTTTGGTAAAAACTGCTTTCTTGGATTCGGATGTCAACCAACATCTTAAATTGACTTCGGCAAACTCCATCAACATTAGCCGACTGATTCCCCAATCATTCTACTATTTTGAAGCTTACAAACAGCTCAGAAAGCAAAATAACCTTCCCGTAGTTTTCAGTATTCCGAGCGGAAATTTCGGAAACTTATGCGGTGGATTATTCGCATGGAAAATGGGCTTGCCAGTTGCGCAGTTTGTTGCCTCTACCAACTCCAACCGAATTTTTACAGATTATGTGGAGTCGGGAGAATTCCAACCAAAACCTTCTGTTAGAACCATTTCCAATGCAATGGATGTGGGAAACCCAAGTAACTTCCCTCGTTTGACAGAAGTTTTCGGCAATCAGTTTCCTGAAATCAAAGGGCAAATTTCTGCTTACAGCTATTCCGACTCGGAAACTGAAAAAATTATGCGAGAAATTGACCAAAAGCACAACTACACACTCGACCCACACGGAGCGGTTGGGTATTTGGGTTTACAAGCTTACTTGAAAGAAAGTGGAATTGAAGCAAATGGCATTTTCTTGGAAACGGCTCATCCTGCTAAATTTTTAGATGTAGTTGAACCTGCACTCAACAGAAAGGTAGATTTACCAAAACCGCTGGCAGAGTTGATGGACAAACCTAAAGTTGCTATTCAGATGGAAAATGATTTTGAGGAATTTAAAGCATTTTTGATGAAGTTGTAAAACAAGTAGCAAGATTTGAGTATCAAGTAGCAAGACTTTCTTGTTATTGTAGAGCGAGTTTCACTACTAACTCTTTTTACTTGACCGAAACCCATACAACTATACAAAAGTAAAACTGTGCCTGTCAGAACCTCAGTTCTGACAGTTCTCGGATTCTCAAATCCGAGGAAAATGAAAAATGAGCAGTAGTATGGTCGAATCTACAACTACTCACTTCTGTTAAAAAACCTTTTCACTCCAAACGAATCATTCTGTAAATTATAAATTTGCTTTGGTAAAAATCTGCCAAAATGCAGGTTTTTACCAAAGGCTTTTGACTAAAGAATTGAACACTACATGGAATTTCAGAGAGATTTTGGATTTATTGATGCAGGACTAATTTTAGGTTTCGCAGTTTTATACTTGATTTTTGCTTTCAGGATTCACCGAATCAATCGGAGTTTGGGAAGGAGTTCGCTCAAACCCATTCTGAAACTGAGTTTGCGGATGCTTTATTTCTCGCTGATGGTGGTTTCCCTACTCGGGCCGAGTTTCGGGGAGCAGAAAAAGAAAGTAAAATCTGAGGGAAAAGATATCTTTATTGCCATAGATTTATCAAAATCTATGGATGCCGAAGATATTTCCCCTTCTCGGTTGGAGAAAGTAAAATTCGAGATAGAGAAGTTGGTGCGAGCTTTCAGCTCCGACCGAATTGGCTTGATTATGTTTACCTCAGAAGCCTTTCTGCAATCTCCGCTGACTTTCGACCACAAACATCTGATGAGTTTGTCAATCTCCTCACTCAGCACCAATCAAATTTCCAACACAGGAACAGATTTCGCTCCACCTTTAAGAATAGCTTTGGAGAAACATTTATCTGAATCGGAAACCAATGGGAAGCAATCCAAAAATTCCAAAGTAATTCTACTGATTAGCGATGGGGAGGATTTTGGAAAGGAAACTTCCGAAATTGCCAATGATATTAAAGAGGAAGGAATTAAGCTTTTTACTTTGGGGATTGGCACAAAAAGCGGTGGTAAAATCCCACAAGGCAACCGATATTTGACAGATAAAACTGGAAGCGAAGTAGTAAGTAAGCTCAATGCCAAGTCATTAGAAAAACTGGCAGATATGACCAAGGGCGACTATTTCGAAATCAGCGATGGGCGAAATGATGTCGCAAAACTGATTACCGCCATCAGTAAAATAAAAGGCGAATTTCGAGATGCCAGAGACATTGATACAAGTGCCAATCGGTATTTCTACTTTCTTCTTGTTGCGCTTATCTTGATGATTGCAGACGTGTTAATTACGGTTAAAATCATCCGAATTTGATTGGAAAGCTATTTTGGAGGAATTACATTAGTGATTGTTCTGATTGGGAGAGTTTGAGAAAGGAAGAAAGAGTAATGAGAAAAGATAAACACCTCAAACAAATACATTTTGCTCTTTCTTTATTTCTCTAAAATTTTCTTGTAGTGTGGAACAAATAATGCTAAAGCAATAATAAATCATAGCGCAAACGTTCGCTGGGCGGTACTCCGCTTGTGCCTTAATGCCCAAAAGCTACATTACATGTTTACAGCTACTATTTTTCCTAACATCTAAAGTCTAGCATCTTATATCTCAAAATAAATGAAAAACTTACTCATACTTCTATTATTTGCCATTATTGATGCCATTCCTGGTAGCAAAATCGCCTTAGTGAATGAGCATAAATCTCAGGCAGAAATTGCCATGAAGGAGAAAGACTACGAGAAAGCAATTGAAAATTATAGCTTTCTCGTAGATAGCTTAGATTTGGAAGACGAAGGTCTGAAATTGAATTTGGCACATTCTTTTTATCTGGATTTCAAGAACAAGGCAGAGGAAACAAAAGACCAAAAGCTAAGCGAAGACGAAACGAAAGGCTTATCGGAAGCCATCAATCGCTACGAATCGCTGAAAAATAGTGATGAAAAAATCATTAAAGGAAAGGCAAACAACCAGCTTGGGAATATTGCGATGATGGCAACTGTTTACAAAGAAGCTGTTCCCTATTTCAAAGAAGCCTTGAAAGCTGAACCGATGAATGAGGAATATCGGTACAATTATGAACTCGCCAAAAAACTAGCCGAAGAGCAGGAAAAGAAAGAAGAGGACAATAAGGATAAAAATAAAGACGAGAAGAAGGACGATAAAGAAGAAGAGAAGAGCGAGGAGGAGAAAAAGAAAGAAGAAGAGCAGAAGAAAGAAGGCGATAAAAAAGACGAGGATAAGAAAGGAGAAAACGAGGAGAAAGACAGCAAAAACGAACAAGAGAAAAAAGACGCAGAGAAAGAAAAAGAAGGAAAAGAGGGCGAAGAGAAAGACAATAAGGAAGGAGAAAAAGGAGAAGAAAAGGCTAAAGAAAAGAAGGAAGGAGAGAAAGAGGGAGATAAAGGAGAGAAAGAAGGCGCAGATGGCAAAGAAGGAGAGAAATCGGAAAAGCAGAAAAAAGAGGATATCAAAAAAGCCATGCAGAAGCGTCTCCAAAACATAAACATGACTGACGAGAAGGCTAAAATGATTTTAAATGCCATGAAAAATCAGGAAAAGCAATATTACCAACAAATGCAAAGAGGAAAAAAACAGAAAAAAGACAAGTCTAAACCTGATTGGTAAACTCGGAAGAGTCTCCAATTTTTAGTCGTGAGCCCGAAGTTAAGTTTATCAAAGTATTCTATTTAAAAAGTGAAGCGTGAGAAACGCTTCACTTTTTTTGTTTAAGTCTTCTACAGAATTAACAAAATAGCACAATTAAATACATTTCAGCCCAAACAGAATCCCCCATAATTGATTCGGTCTTGTAAAATCCAAGCAGTTACATTATCTTTCTTATCAGAAAACAGAAAAACAGAAAAACTATGTCAGAAGATATAAAAACCAAATTGGATTTAAGCAGAATTACTCTTGACCGACTAAACACTCGGGAATATTTCCAAGACGTAAACGACAAAAAACAAATTTATTTGCACCATACTGTTTCACATCCAAGTCCTGTAAACGACATCAACTCTTGGCGTAGTTTGCCTTACCGAATTGGAACCGCCATTTTGGTAGCAGGAAAACCTTACGAACGAGAAAATTATTATGAAGACGGAGCAATTTATCAGACCTTCTCTTCAAAATATTGGGCATATCATTTGGCATCGCACAGCAGAGCCAATCAGATTCCTAAGAAATATAAGACAGTTTCCAATACAAGAATGCTAGAGCGTGGCTCAATTGGTATTGAAATTTGTAACGCAGGTTGGTTAAGTTGGGAAAATGGGAAATTCTACTCTACTTTCCGAACCGTCATTCCAGAAGATGAAGTGATAGAATATGTAGATAAATATCGCAATAAGAGGTTCTATCATAAATATACTGAAGCCCAAATCGAAACTGTTCGACAACTTATAGTTTTCTTCTCTGAGGTCTATGATATTCCTACAGATTACCAAACTGATATGTGGGACATCAGCGAGAATGCTTTGAGCGGAAAGCCAGGGATTTTCACACATACCAGCGTACGTTCCGATAAAACAGACTGCCATCCGCAACCTGAATTGGTAAAAATGCTGATGGAATTGAATGAAAAGGAAGAAGAAATTACTCCAACAGATATAGATAGTTCTGACAATTCAGATGAGAGTGTTGTTTGCTCTAAATGCGGTCAAAAATTACTGACAGAATAAAAAAACTACCGAATGCCTCAATGACATTCGGTAGTTTTTTATGAGAAAATACTATCATTTCCGAAGAGTAGAAAGCACATCTATTTCTACCTAACATGGCTTTAACATTAACAGAAGAAGGATTTGAGAGCTATTCCCATCGAGAAAAGGCTATTTATAATTGGGAAATACATTTCCATTGCATTAGTCGTTATGATTACCCCTCTCAGCTTTGTACCGCATGATTCCGAAATCTATAAAGCAATAGATTTCATTGCAATTCCTACTCTGTATATATTTTCCGTTTATATCCCAGTTGCATTTGCCATTTTACTATACTTCATACTTAAGCGTAGAGGAATAATCTCAAAGAAAGATAGAGACATTTTGATTCTACATACAAAGAGTAATAACAAAGAAAGACTTTACCTTGCTTTAGTTGGATTTGCTTTTATAGCTTTGCCATTGCTAATTATTTTGTATGACACTTCCTATGTATTTTTCCCATTCATTTATCCTTATTTTTCCTCATTAGGATTGCTAATCATTCTAGTAGGAGTTTTCTCCTTTGCAGAAACAATTACGGTGAACAAAGGAATTATCACATTCGACCAAAGAGATGAAAGTTTACCTTCAAATGAATTAGAATTTGTTGAAATAGACAAACAATCTTTCAAAGCTGTAACACCTTTGGTTGAACATGAGTTTGATTTCAATAATAAGCAAAGTAAAATTCTACATTTTTGGTGGAGTCAAAACATCAAAACCATTAATACAAAACCTTCCTAATGAATAAAGTCAAAGCTTCAATTATTCTTCCTTTTCTCCTTCTCACAATTCTCTCTTCTTGCAACATTAACCTAGACGAGCGAGTCGGGGGAAATTTCAATGGGAAAGAATGGAAAAGTGACCCATTCGGTTGCCAAAGCAAGCGAGTGGACATGTTAGAATCCATCAAAAAAGCTACAGAAAATTTGAAAAGAATGGGAGATGCAGATGTCCGTAGACTATTTGGCAGACCTGATAAAACGGAATTATTCTCTAGAAGTCAGAAATTCTACCTCTATTATATTGAAGAAGGCAAGCAATGCGAGGAAGAAGACACCACCACAGGGCGAGGCAGAATCTTGGAAATCAGCTTAGATGCACTTGGAAGATTACATGAAATCAATATTCGGGTCTGAAACTGAGAGGGAAGAGAAATGAGAGCCCTTCAACTCCTCTCATTTCTCTTTCCTCCAAAAAATCATTTACAAATCTACCTATTTGCAAGTCTGCTCATTCTCAAATCAAACCATTGTCAAAAACTAGTTTTTCATATCTGATTGCCAAAAAACTGCGGAGTAAGCAAGGAAGTAATTTCTCTGCACTCATCACAAAAATTGCAGTAGGAAGTGTAGCTTTAGGCTTAACCGTGATGATTGTTACTTCAATCATTTTCAACGGATTCAGACATACCATTCAGGAGAAAATTTTCAGTCTTTCAGCCCATATGAAGGTCAGTAAATTCGATTTGCAAAATTCATACGAGGAAATGCCAATTTCCACAAGTTCCAATATTTATGCGCACCCAGAAAAATTTCCTGAAATCCAGCA